>JBBQIU010000035.1:0-10527 GCA_038325245.1 Verrucomicrobiota bacterium | reverse complement strand
GGCACCACCTTCACCCGTTCCTGCACGACCCCGGCGCCCGAGGGCGCCTTCGGCGTCATTACCTCCGACCCAGGGCTCGCCTCGACGTCCCACGCCTCCACGGAGTCAGCCTGCCGTGCGGAGGACCCCGCACCGCCTGACTTGCCTACCGACCTGGATGGCGACCCGTGGGAGCAACCGTCCTTTATGGGGGCCGACCAATGGATCCCGGGTCAGGCCACGGGGGGTTTGGAAGTCTCCATTGAAGACGGATTCACGACCGTGGCGGTCCACCATGCCCTTCGCTGGCGCGCCCAGATCCAGGGGCGCACGACCGGCAGTCGCTGGGACTTCGGCGACGGCCGGGTTGTCGTCAATCAACCCTTCGTGAGTCATGCCTGGGAAAGTCCGGGAACCTACGAAGTCACGTTGACGGCTTTCAACGATTCATACCCGGACGGCGTCAGCGCGACCCACACCATTCAGGTGGTCGAACAGCCCGTTCACTACGTCTCGCGGTCGCCTCTCCGGCCCACCCCGCCCTTCACAAGTTGGGAGACGGCAGCTCCGAACCTCCAGACCGCCGTCAACGCGGCCACCGTGCCTGGAAGCCTCGTGCTGGTAACGAACGGAATCTACGACACCGGGGGCGCTTCCTTGCCCGGCGACGTCGTGGTCAACCGGGTGGCGCTGACCACGCCTGTTGTTGTTCGGAGCGTCCACGGTCCCGAGCAAACGTTCATCGTCGGATTCGGGCCTGTTGGCGACCGGCGGTCCGTTGCGCGTATGTGGGTCCGGACGCGATATTGAGTGGCTTCACGCTGACCAATGGTCACACCCGCACGTTGGGGGCCCCCGCCCGCGAGCAACGGGGTGGCGGGTTGTCTGGGGAGGCCTTGGGTGTCGTCACCAACTGCATCCTTACAGGGAACCTGGCGCGGCAGTTCGGCGGGGGCGCCTATCGAGGGACACTTCAGGACTGTGTGCTCGTGGGGAATTCATCCCTCGACGGCGGGGGAGGGGCCTAGGAATGCGTCCTGAAGGACTGCACCCTGGAGAGGAACCGCGCCTCAAACACCGGCGGCGGCGCTTCCCGTTCCTTGCTCACTCAATGTCTCCTCGTCGCCAACACGGCGCCGCTCGGTGCCGGCGCCCACTTCGGTACGCTCGATTTCTGCCGCATCGATCGCAATACGACCGAGGGCGATGGCTACGGGGGCGGGGCCAACGGCAGCACGTCAAGGGACTGTGTCCTGACCACGAACGTCGCGTACGCGGGCGGGGCGCTTACGCGGCCTCGCTTCTTCGCTGCCGATTGGAGGGCAATGAGGCTCGCCGCGACGGCGGAGGAGCGAATGACTCCACCCTTGTCGAGTGCAGCCTCGTCCGCAATTCGGCGACCCACGGTGGGGGGGTGGCCGTCAGTTTCGTCAGCCGATCCTCCCTCGCCAATAACCGGGCTTCTGTCGCCGGCGGCGCCGCGGACGGCGGTGAACTCGAACAGTGCACGTTGTCGGGCAACTCCTCCTTCTTCGGCGGCGCCACCCACCAGACCAGGCTCACGCGCTGCATTCTCCAGCGAAATACCGCCGTCTTCGGCGGCGCCGGTTATCGCGACCTGCAATTCAATTGCCTCCTGTCCGACAACGTCGCCACGAATCAGGGCGGGGCGACCTTCCAGAGCCGACTGTTCCAGTGCACCGTATCGGCAAATACCGCCGAAGCAGGCGGCGGCACCTACGAAGGCACCAACCAGAATTGCATCGTCTATTACAACCACGCGGCCGTCGGAACGGATTTTCAGGGCTCAGTCATGTTGACGTCGTGCACCAGCCCCTCGCCGGCGCTGCTCCCGGGAAATCTGACCAACGCTCCCGCATTCCTCGAACCCGGTTCCGGGAATTACCGACTCCGGGACGAATCCCCTTGCATCGACACGGGAGCGCATCTCGGCCATTTCGTGGCCGAAGACCTGGATGGGACGCGGCGGCCGTTGGACGGCGACGGGGATGGTTTCACCGCCTTCGACATCGGGGCCTATGAGTTTGATCCGGGAATTATCGACTCCAATTCAGACGGCGTCCCTGACTCGTGGTACCTCCGCTACGGCATGGATCCGACGGACCCGGATCTCGCCACCGGCAATCCCGACCGTGACCCGTACCTGACTTACGAGGAATGGGTCGCCGACACAGACCCGACGGACGCCGCCTCGGCTTTCGGCATTCTCGCCGTCTCGAACCATCCGCCGATCACCGTGTATGTCGCCGCGTCGGTTGGCCGCGAGTACTCCCTCCTCCGCCGTGGGGATTTCGAGGCGAACGACCCGTCTATGGCGCCCTGGATTCCCGTGTCGGGTCAGGTGGGCTTGCTGGGTCTCGGAGAAGTCTTGGCGCTTCAGGACACGAACGCTTTGGCGGCCGGGTACTATCGAGTCGAGGTACAGCTGATCGACACCGCGATCCAACCCGGCCCGAACACCTCCTCCGACAGGCCGGCGTTCGTGTTTGCGGCCCGACGCCCCTTCGGCCGCTCGCTTCATTCCGCTCTCGAAGCGTCCCCTGCGCCGTTTTCCCCATACGGCCGGGCGCCTTCCGACGTTGTTGCATCCGGACCGGGCAGTCCGTCCGCGTGGGCCTCGACCGACGCCGATGCGTTGGGACAGTCCAGGGAAGGGCTGGGCGGGTCCGATGACGTATTGAGCGCACGCGGGTCACAGAGATCCGCGCTTCACTCCGTCGGTCCGCCCGCCACGTCACACGTGTTCCGGATCCCTCCGCGAAGTGACAACGTCATTTCGCCGATGTTACGAGGGCAGGAACCCTTCATGCTCTATGCCGATTCGGCGCGGCGTCCGACACTCGAATGGGGCCGCGGCGCGACTTACCGCGGCGTGGCCGGAGGGACCGATGCGGAGACGTACCATTGGAAGGAACTTAGTTCCAGCACGCGGCCCCACGCCTGGAGCTACCACGTGGACGACCCGCCGGTGGTTACGACGCTCGAATGGCTCCGGGAGGCCCGTGATTTCGATGCCGAATCGGTATTCACGGTCAACACCCGCGGCCGCGGTCGAATGGTCCTCGATTCCCAGGGTCGTCGCATCTGGACGGTGGATCCCGCATCCAACGGCCCGGACTATCTCGCCCGGCTCGCCGCGGACTGGGTCCGCTACTCCAATCTCATCGCGCCCCGGTATCGTTTGACCCCGGACCGCCAACTTCCGTCCGACCTCGCCGTGGTCGACCCGGAGGCCGACCGGTTGCTTCAGGAGCTCAAAGCCCTCGGGAATGGCACCAATGCCTGGGCGTTTCGCCTGGCCACAGCCGCCGCGCCCGACGTGGAGGTCAATCCAAGGCTCGAACGACCCCTCCTTCCGGAAGCCGGCGAATCCGACGTCACCCGGAAGGTCCGATTTTGGGAGATCGGCAACGAAGTCGAAACGCCGATGAACCAGGCCGACGGGACCGGGAACCGCCTCCTGGGGCCCGAGATCAACCTGACTCCGGCGCAGTATGTCGAACGCTACCTCCGCATCACCGAGGCCATGCGCCGTGTGGATCCGGACATCCTCGTGGGACCCTGTCCCAACAATCCGTGGGGCCCAAGGGCGGGCATCGAAAACGAGCATCTCATCCAGTTGCTGGCCCGGCCCGACGCAACCATCGATGTCCTCTACCACCACTACTATCACGTCTGGGTCGGAGACTACTTCCGACCCGCGGATGTCAACCGGAACCTGCGGGCCCTGAAGAATTTCGCGCACGTGCTGAACAACCAGTATGCCGCCCAGTTCGCCCGGGCGGGCCGTGCCGTCGTCCCCAGCATCGTCAGTGAGTGGAATCCCGACTGGACCATCCATCCGCCCGTCGAGAAACTCATGCTGAGCGCCCTGGCCACCGCCGAAGTCTTCTTGACCTTCGTCGAACTCGGATACCTGGGGGCGCACTATTGGGAAAACCCCGCCGGGCGCGCGTCCCGCTTCATCTTTGACCGGCTGAGCACGCACCTCGGCGACCGGTTTCTCGGCAGTTCGCTCGGCGAAAGGACCGACGACGGCAGTTATTCAAGTTTCGGCTCCCATCCCAGCTCAGTGAGTGACTTGAGGATCTATGCGACCCAGCGGTCGGCCGACTCGAAGGTGTTCGTGTGGCTCTTGAACCTCTCAGAGACACAGACGCATACCGTGGAATGGAGGCATCCCTACCCCATCATCGAGGCCCAAACCCACACACTCCGCGATCCGCTCAAACCCACGACGCTCCACACTCCGGATTCCGTGATGGAATGGATCTCCGAACCGCCCCAAGGCGAACAGCCGTCGACCACCCTGCTGCCAGCCACAATCGTCATCCTCGAGCTGACTTATCAGGACGAATCACCGCCGCCGGGTCCGCCGAGCATTGTGTCGCTGAGCCGGACGCGCGGCATCGCCGGCTCCGAGTTGGTGATCACCGGGGAGGGTTTCGGAGAATCCCCTTCCAACAACGTCGTGCACTTCGGGAACGGCCGCGCGGGCGTGCTCGAGTCGTCCCCCACCGCGCTGCGTGTCCAGGTCCCGGCCTCTTCCACCTATGGCCCGGTGACGGTGACCACCGAGGGTCGAACGGCGTTCTCGCGCGAGTTCTTCAGCCTGGCGACCGATCCCGATCGGAATCCGCCCTTCCCGGCTGAGGCCCTCCGCCTCCAACCCCAGCGGCTTTACCCGCCCGAAGGCGCTCCGATGGTCACCGCCCCGACGGACCTCCTCCTGGCTGACTGGCCGGGGGTCGGCCGCCTGCAACTGATCGGCCTGACGACCCGCGCCGGTTCCGTCCTGCCGCACACCATCGACCTTTACCCCAATGTGAGCCTTCCCGGGAATCCCGCGTTCGAGACCCCGTCCTGCGATCCACAGCTGCCCCTGTGTTCGCTTCCCCTCAACTCTTCCCCCGCCCGAATCGCGTGCGGCGACCTCGACGGGGACGGCTACCTCGACCTCGCATCCGTCGATCGACACGGATGGCGCGCGACAGTTTGGAGGAATTCTCACCCCTCTCCCAACCGCTCGTTCGAGGTGATGGGCCTCTTCCCAACCGGGCGAACCCCGGCCTACGTCACCATGCAGGACATTGATCAGGACGGGCGCCCCGATCTCGTCGTGGCCAATTCGGCGGACAACACGATCAGTGTGCTGCGTAATCTGAGTTCCGGCCCGGGTATCGTCGGATTCAGCACGAACTGGATCTTCCGGGCTGCGCGTACGGACGAGATGATCGGACCGCATTTCCTGGCCGTCGGCGATCTTGTGGGCGATGCCCGACCGGATGTCGTCGTCGTCAGCCGGAGTTCAGGGAGCCTCAGCCTGTTCCGGAACGAAAGCGCGCCCGGCCTGCCCCGACTGGTTCCGCTGCCGGGGATTCCGTCCGGCCCGATCGAATCCCTGGCGTTGGGGGACGTCGACGTTGACGGACTGATCGATATCGTTGCCGTGGGCCAATGGCCTGCCGGGCAGCTCATGGTCTGGCGCAATCAGGGCGGGGAGGTGGACCTGGGAAGCCGATCCCGTCCTTCCAAGTCTCTGCGTTCCCTGCGTTCTTTGTGGCAAGTCCCTCCCCGTCCGGCGCTCATGTCCGTCGCATTCACGTGGGCCTGGAAGCATGCCCGTTTGGACTGAGGCCACAGGGAACGCAGAGAGCGCAGAGAAGGAAACGAGAGAGGCCCGGTTCCTCCGAAGCGACACGGACACTTCAGCGGCATTGCGAAGTGAGGCTCCATGGTGTTGAGCCGAAAAGACGGAGGAAGAATCGGGTCCCCGAAAGCTCCATCCGACGACCCAGAAGAACACGAAGAGCATTCCCAAGCGCCTCCTCTCCGCTCGGGGAGGTCGCGAATGCCGCCACGTCCTGGTTTTCGCCAAACACCTTCAGGTTCTGGACCTCTGATTCTCGAAGGGCGCGTCCTGCAGGAAGAACACGCCCCGGGAAACTCCCTTGGCAACCCAGGCGGATCGCGGCGAAAGTGCCAGCGCCTCGCGACGGCATTGTGTCGGCGCGGACGCCCCCGTGCCATGTCACCTACAATCCGAGGGTATCTCGAATTCCTTTACGGCACCCAGCATGCCAGCGTGCACGAGGAGTTATCTCGCCTGCTGGTCGGGTGGGCGGCGCACCCCGATGCGGCGGCCCTGGGAACCTCCGTGTCGTTGACGGAACGGGACGCCTTGCTCATCGCCTATCCCGACCACGTGCGGGAACCGGGATCGACACCGCTACGCACGCTCAGCGGTTTCGCCGGTCGGCATCTCTCTGAGATCGTCAGCGGCATCCACCTGCTGCCGTTTTATCCCGCGTCGTCCGACGATGGCTTTTCCGTGATGGATTACGCCGTCATTGATCCTGCCTTCGGCGACTGGAACGACGTGCGCGCCTTCCGGCCCGCGTTCGACCTGATGTTCGACGCGGTCTTCAATCACGCCAGCGCCCAGGGCGAGTGGTTTCGCCGCTCGATCGCAGGGGATCCGGACTTCGACAGTTATTTCTTCGCGGTCGAGGGTGATCCGGATCTTCGGCAGGTGGTGCGGCCCCGGACCTTGCCGTTGCTGACCGAGTTTGACACCCACGCCGGCCGGCGGCGGTTTTGGACGACCTTCAGCGCGGACCAGGTGGACCTCGACTTCCGGAATCCGAGGGTGCTTCTGAAGATGGTCGAGATGCTGCTTTTGTATGTGCGGAACGGGGCCCGTTTCATCCGCCTGGATGCGGTGACGTTCCTCTGGAAGGAAGTGGGAACGCCGTGTGTCCATCTGCCGCAGACGCACGCGATCATCCAGTTGTTCCGCGCGGTCGTCGACGAGGTCGCGCCCGGGGTCGTGCTCGTCACCGAGACGAACGTTCCGCACCAGGACAACGTTTCGTACTTCGGCGACGGGACCAACGAGGCGCAGATGGTCTACAACTTCGCGCTCCCCGGCCTGGTGATTCACGCCGTCACGACCGGCCGCGCCGGCCCGTTGACACGTTGGGCAAGGTCCCTTCAGGCGCCCTCCGATCAGGTGACGTTCTTCAATTTTCTCGCCTCCCACGACGGCATCGGGCTCAACGGGGTTCGGGGGATTCTCAACGAGGACGAGATCGATGCGCTCGTCAGGCGTGCGCAGGCGTGCGGCGGCTTCGTTTCCTACAAGCTCCTACCCGATGGGGGCCAATTGCCCTACGAACTGAACGCCAACCTCCTGGATTTCCTTGCGCCACTTTCCGAGGTCGCTGATTCCGCCGAAGCGGTGAACCGGTTTCTTGCGGCGCACGCCGCGATGCTCAGCCTGCGCGGCGTTCCGGGTCTTTACTTCCATTCGGTGATGGGCTCTCGCGGCGACCGCGAAGGTGCGCTGGCGTCGGGCATCCATCGGCGGATCAACCGGCAGAAGGTGCAGGCGGCCGAACTCGAGGCGGCGCTGGCGAGTCCCGACTCGCTGCCCGCCCGGGTGCACGCTGGATTCCAGCGACTGATGCGCGCGCGGCGGGCCCATCCGGCCTTCCATCCGTGCGGACCCCAGGACGTCCTGTCCCTCGATGAACGGGTCTTCGCGGTCCGCCGCCGTTCGCCCGACGGAACCGAGTCTGTGCTTTGTCTCCAGAACCTGAGCGGTGATATGGTTCCGATCGAGACGGGTGAGGATGGTGGGAGGGTGCGCGCGATGGGAGGAGGCGTGGATCTGTTCACGGGGAGCCCCGTCGAATGGGGAGGGACGCCGGGGAATGCAGGCGTGCTCGAACCATGGGAGACCCAATGGCTGCGGATCGGAGAGGACTGAAGGGTCACTCCTTCTGCAGGTCCTCCGGACTGATCTGGAGTTCCCGGCACGCGTGGATGTAGGACGACGCCGACCAGGCCTGGAAGCATTTGCCCATCGGCCGGCCGGTTCGGAAATGGATCCACTCGTTGAACTCCCATTCCTGGTTCTTCCCGAGGCGGTTGACCTGGGCGAGCTTCAGCAGTTCGCGGCAGGCGACCTCGTAGAGGCCGAGTCGATGGATGAAGCGCACCCACATGCCGCCAATGAACGGCCAGATGCCGCCGTTGTGGTAGTGTCCGGGCAGGTTGAGCAGATTGACGGTGTAGTAGGCGCGCCAGTCGGGATCGCCGGACTGTACCGGCGGATAGAGATTCACGACCGGATAGGGTTCGTTCACGCCCACGCCCCACATGAACTTGAAGGCCGTCCTGGCGCGTTCGACATCCAGCACGTTTGAAATGAACCCCTGCACGTTGCCGAGGACGTCGCAGCGCCAATTGAAACTGAAGGGCGTGATCTCCGCGAGGAGGTAACTCGAGTCACCCACCGAGGCCTGTGATTGCGCAAAGCCGAAGGCGGGCGGGTTGTTCGAGGGTTGGGTCGTCGGCCAGAAGTCCTGGAGAATCTTGAACCGGAGGGACTGCGAGCGCCGCAGGTACTCCGACGCCTCATCGAACCGCTTCTCCAGCTCCAGCAGACGGCTGTACGCGACCTGGGCGCGATACCAGAGCACCTCGTCATATAGGACGTGATAGCTCCGGCCGAAGAGGTCGGTCCAATCGCCGGCCTCCGGAATCTCCAGCAGCCCGTCATTATTGCTGTCGAGCGACCCCAGCCAGTCCATCACGCGCCGGAGGCGTTCCCTGTATTCCGCCAGGAACTCGAGGTCGCCCGTCTTTCGCACATACGCATGAAAGGCGATGATCGCCCACAGCCCGCTGTCGATGGAGCAAATGCCTCCCACGCCGCTGTAATCCGGCACGCCGCTGTCGATGCGCACGTTCGACGGCACCTGGCCGTTGGGAGCGATATGGTCAAAGATCGTGCGCAACGTCGCCTTCTGGGCGGTGCGGATGTCCGGATCGCCAAGCTCGACCGTGCCGACGATCGTGATCGCGCCGTCCCGGGCCCACACACTGCGGTAGTTCACGTCCGTCCCGGTGACCTCATTGTCCGCCAGGGAACAGGCGGAGAAACCGATGGGGGTGATGTTCTTTCGGATCGCTATCAGGGCGTGCCGGTAACCCGTGGTGATGAGATCGCGTTCCTCGGAGGTGAGCGAACCCAGGGCGGCGTCGGTGAACAGCATCCGCAGGGTGGGGTCCATGCTGTCGGCGCTCAATGCCGACGCCGAAGGCTGGGGCGTCGAGGGAATCACCCCGAAGTGTTGAAGTCCCTCCAGGACGCCCTCCGCCATGACCCGGGTTGCGTTGAAGGTCGGCACCTTGACGGCGGCCTCAATGAGTTCCGGTTGCGCGTTCTCGACGATGATCCCCTGGACACCCGGCAGGAGGAACAGGCTGGCATCGTTTCCCGTGTCCCCGGCCACCACCACGCTCATGAGGTCGATCCCAATGCGCCGGCAAAGCCAACTCAGCGCGGCCCCCTTGTTCGTGTCCCCCGGCAACACGTCGAGATCCCGGGAGCTGGAGTACACCACGCTGACGCGGAGGCCGGCATCGGTGAGTTGCTTCTCGAGGGCGGCCAGCGTTTCGGGAGCCGCATGGTGCAGATACCAGCTCGACTTGTAGGGATGAAGGAACTGCGGCGGTTGCCTCGCGACGCCCGGGAAGGCGCCGACAATCTCCTCAATCCGCCGCAGGTCCCAACCCTGGCGGAACCGCTGATTGTAGTCGTTCAGCGACTGCTTGCGGCGCCCGTCGTAGATCTGCGTGCCGACGCCCCCGATGATGTAGGCCGGCCACGGAAGCACACGCGTCGCGAGCAGATCGATCACGTCCTGCACCAGCCGCCCCGAGGCGTAGCAAAGGATCGGCCTCGCCGCGACGGGCAGCGCCTCCCACGCATCTTTAAATCGGCTCGTGAACTCGGGGTTTCCGAGCAACGTGCCGTCGAGGTCGGAACAGAAGAGTTTGATCGGCGTCATGTCAGGCTCCGGGCGGGGCGTCGGCAATGGCAGGCGTGGAAACTGCCTCGGGTGGGGGGGCGACCTGTTTGACGTGGAGGGTCTGGGTCGGGAACGCGAACTCAATACCTTCCGCATCGAACCTTTCCTTGAGTTGAAGGTTCATCTCCTGGATGCCGCCGAGGTAGGCCTTGAAATCCGTGTCGCCCCACCAATGAACAACCAGGATGTTGAGCGCGGAACTCTCGAATTTGTTGAAGCTCATCACGAAATCGCTCGTCTTCGGATGCCGCCGGTAGACCTCCTCGAGGATCTCCAGCGCGCGGCGGATGCGGGCCGGCGGCGTGTCGTACGTGATGCCGATGTTCATGACGGTCTTGATATTGGGTCGCGCGGAGATGTTCGTGATCGTGGCATTCCCCATCGTCTTGTTAGGAACCGTCACAAGATGGCCGTCGAGGTTCCTCACCCGCGTGCTGCGGAAGCCGATGAACTCCACCACGCCGTCGAGGGTGTCGAGCTGGATGCGGTCCCCGACCTTGAACGGTTTGTCCACCAGCACGGCGACGGCGCCGAAGAGATTCGCGAGCGTATCCTGCGCGGCCAATCCAATGGCCAGCCCCCCGATGGAGAGCGAGGCAATGAAGCCCGTCACGTTGAGGCCCAGGTTCTGGGACGTGACCAGCGC
>JBBQIU010000034.1:0-10589 GCA_038325245.1 Verrucomicrobiota bacterium | reverse complement strand
ACGACGCAGGAGTTTGCGGACGGCCTTCTCGCTGACGCCGATCCGGCGTGCGATCTCGCGTTGCGAATGACCTTCCTCCCGAAGCCGCTGCACCAATCGCCGTCGGGCCTCCGGTACTCGGGAGCGATCGCGGGGAAAGCCATCCGAACGCGCCAGGCTCGCCAGTCCACCTTCCTCAAAGCGGCGTTGGTGTCGCCGCACGGTGCGGATCGAGCATTGAAAGGCCCGGGAGACCTCGGTTTGAGTCGCCCAGCCTTGCTCTACCAGGCTCACCATGGCGTGAGCGGCAGCCAGCCCGTCCGCGCTCGAGCACTGGGCGAGGACGATGCCGGCGACCATCACCACGCAATGACCATCCTGCCTTCGCACCAGGCATCGATCATTGATGACGCAGGTGCCCTCCGGATTGCGCGTGTCAGGAAACCAGTCTCCTTTCCGAGCCGTTGTCATGCCGCAGTTGATGGCAGCCGCGGACAAAAAAGCGGACAGGTTTGGGTCCGCACCCCCTTGCGGCCAAATCGCGAATTCTCTCGGTAAAACCGCAAAAACCAGATCCCTATGTCAGGAGCTCTGGATTCTGATCCCGGTTCCAAGGTTGGTTCTGGTTCTGGTTCTGGTTCGTTTCTGATTTGGTCGCCGCTTTGGGCAGAGCCGCTCCGGCGGCAGTTGGCTCGGCTTCGGACTCGCCCGCCGCCGCTTTCTCCCGGGCAATTTCCGCGGTGACTTCCGCCTGTAGTTTTTTCTCCGATCTCACGGCTTGTTGCTCGAGTTTGATCAGCGGCTTTTGCAGCCGTTCCCATTACTCGGGCAATTGTTCCGCGAGCTTGGCGGCGGAATCCTTCATCGGTACGATGAAAGCCCAGCACGTCAAACCCATGACCCCGACCGCGGCCAGCGCGAGCAATGCCGTCGCGCCCTTTCTGCCTCCCGTCCACGTCCGCATCCGGGCGATGACCGGATCGACCGCGAGAAAGATCAGCAGAATGAGCAGCAACGACAGCAGAATGGGCGACAGCAGCGCGAAGGTCGGGACGAAGATGAAGAGGGCCGTGGTCAGCAGAACATGAATTGCTCTTGGAAGGCGGTCCCCTGCGAAAGACCAGAGATTCGAGTCCCATCCACGACGGCCTCCATTCCGGATGCGACCCATCGCCCCTGAACGTACCTTTGCGCGGTCTCGAACTTTCCGATACGGTCCACGCCATGCCACCCCGTCCGTCCTCAACCGGATCCCCCCGCATCCGTGTCTCCATGGCAGAAACGTTCCCGGCTTCGCGGAGCGTTGTCATTCATCGGCGTTGGTGCGGCGTTGTTGCCGGAGTGTTGGTGGGCCTGGGGGCCCATTCGGATCGGGTGGTGCACGGGGCGGACGTAGTCGGTTACTCGATCATCAAGGGGCACTTCCTCAATCAGACGGGTCCCGATGAACTGGTCTCAGACCCGCTGTTCGGCTTCAGCGTTCTCGGAGGCGTCGACCTGACGGATCTCGATCTGTTGAACTCGGTGGCGATCCGGCTGCCCGAGGGGACGTCGATCGAGTTGGACGATTACGGCGATAGCTGGAGTCTGCTCGAGAGTTTCGAGACGGAGGCGGACATGGATGAGGCGTATCAGTGGGGGGATTACACCATTTCCTTCGATTCGAAGGCGGAAGGGCGCCATTCCTGCCTCCTCGAGCTTCCTGAGACACCTCTCCCGCCCACACCAAGGTTGGTGAACTTCGAGGACGTTCAGACGGTCGATCCGGGCCGGCCGCTGATCCTGACCTGGGAATACGACGCGCTGCCCGCAGTGGACGATTTCGTGCAGTTGTATGTCAGCCTTGGGCACGGGGACGTCTTCTCGACCCCGGGCCTTGGTGAACCGGGGGCCCTGACGATCCACGATCGGTCAGTGACGATCCCTGCGGAGACGCTTGTGGCGGGCTACATTCACAGCCTGAACCTCGAAGTCACCCGAGTGACGTCCGTGAATTCAGAGTGTTACCCGGAGGTTGAAGGGGTTGGCGCCGTGTTTCGTTCCACCTCGGTGGAGATGTTCGTGCTGACGCCGCCGGTGCTCCGTTTCCTATCGCGCTCCGGAAGTGAACTACCGGAGATGGAAGTGGTCGCCGATCCGGAGGGAACGGTGGTGTTGCAAGGTTCTCGGGACTTCAGGGCGTGGAGCAACGTCGCGACCAACACGTCCGCCTCCGGCACGAATGTGTTCAACCTGCCGGCCGCCACAGGGGCCTATCAATTCTTCCGCGCCGTCCAGAACTGAGCGCTAATCTCTGAGCCGCACGCGGTAGAAGTAGGGGCCAGGGTTGGGGGCGTTGGTGTCGGTAACTGCATTCTGCGGCGGCGTGGCGTTGACGTTGTCTCGAACCACCTCGTTGAAGCCGGCGAGAAGATTCGTGGAACGTTCGAGGGCGAAGACCTGACCCGCGATGCTTGACCAGCGCACGGCGATGTTGCGGGTGCTCACGCGCGTCGCCGAACGCATCCGGAAGGCGGAGAGGGAATCGTTCGGATGGGTGCGGCTGACGTATTCCTGCCGGTCCGTGGCGCCATCCCCGTCGGTGTCCGTGTCGCCACCGGCGACGTTGATTCCGGAGAAGTAGCGCTGCTCCCACCAGTCGGGGAGTTGGTCGTTGTCGGAGTCGTCGTTCTCAAGATCCAGCGTGACGATCTCCATCCGGCGCTCCGGCAGGCCGAAGTGACGCAGCAGCAACACCGCGGGAAGTCGATGCCCGCTGTCCCGGGCCGCTTCGCGATCCACGCGAACCGAGAAGGGAAAGCCGTCGTTGTGGAACGGCGTTCCGTCGGGGCTGGAAAAGGTCGTGTCGAGGACGGGGCGCGCGGCGTCGAAGGGGATCCAACCTGTCCGGTCGACGGAACCGGACTGCGTGAAGGAGTGGACCTTGTAACGGAAGGACGAGTTCCTTTCCCGAAGGCCGATGGCCCCGGCGGGCACGGGCAATATCATCACACTGTTGTTGAAGACGGCGGTCTCCCATTTGTCCGCGGCGTAAACGTTCAGGAAGCCGACCGCATTCGTACTCAGAATTTCGAGTTCGGGACCGAATTCGAGAACGACGCTCATGAAGGCGTCCCTGGCGCCCCCAGAGTTCGTCGTCGATCCGTTGCCATTGAAGATTCCAAATTCCTCCCAGCCGTCTCCATTGAGATCAATGAGGACGTCGAACTCGTTGATCTCGGCCTGGGGAGTCGACCAGGGACCGGCGGTTGCGATGCCAAAGTAGATCGAGCTGTCGTCGAAGCTCTTCACGCTCGCGATGTCGGTGGCAGCGCCCACTGCGAGAAGGTCGACGGCGGCGCGATTGGGATCGCGGAGGCGTTTATCGGGACTGGTCTCGCCCAGTTGGAAGGCCGAAACGATGGGAAAGAGGTTGGTCGAGCGCGAACCGCCCAGGAACCGCAGAGTTACAGGGGGCCGGGCCAGGGTGCTGTCCCCGACGGGAAGCACGATGCGGGAAGTCTCCGCCCGGAAGTCGGAGGCGGCGCGAACATTCACGTGACAGGGCACATGGAGCGATTCGTCGTCGCCAAGGAACCACAACTGTCCGCTGGCCTCGTACAGGAAATGCCGGGAAAGCGGTGCGCCGGCTCCGATCACTGCCGCCGTGGTGCCGTCGGGAAGGGGATCAAACGCCTCGGGATCCGCGACGCAACGAACGGCGGTCACGGCGCTGCCGAGCGCGGGAACGGAAATCGTATCGTCGACCGCAATGAATCGTACGCCGGCCTGGGAAACCGAGTTGGAGAAGGCCACCCGGAAGGTGGCGTCCCGATCCGAGTGGTTCACGAGTCGAACAGGAAGGCGTTCGTCACGTGGTCCGGCGAGCGTCCAGGCTCCAAAGGCGACGGAGACCCGACCTTCGCCCGAATCGGCGAACGCGGTGACCCGAGCACGGACGGCTTCGGCCACACGCAGGCGGCCAGCGCCCATGCGCGACTCCGGATAGGGCACGCCCTCGGAGGAGGCGATGGGTTTTGCGGTGTTCATCAGGGCCGCCTTGATCTCCTCCACGGACCATTCCGGACGGCGCTGACGGACGAGGGCGGCGGCGCCGGCGACCACGGGTGAAGACATCGAGGTGCCACTTTGGCTGACCGCGCCCGTGCCCGAACCCGCCTCGGCGGAGAGGATCGTCGCTCCCGGCGCGCTGATTTCGGGCTTTAGAATTCCATGAGGCGACCCTGGACCGCGGGAGCTTGCATCTTCGAGGGTATCCACGAACTCCACCCGATCCACCGTGAGTTCCGGGTCCAACCGGATCGTCACCGTTGCACCGAGTTGCGTTCGGATCCATTCGCCGTCGGCTTTGGAAATCATGACTCCGGGGATCTGGATTCCGTTCGATTCACCGCCCATCGCGATCGGGGCGGTGTCGAGATTGTTGACCATGACCACGGCAATGGCGCCGGCGGCCTGGGCATGGAGAATCTTCTCGGAGAAGAGACAGGTTCCGCGGTCGATGAGTGCGATGTGACCTCGGAGGGATTCGGCATTGGACGGGGGTTCGCAGCCCAGGGATGGCTCCATGGCGATGATTTGGCCGGAAACAGGCCCTGCGTTGGTCAACGCGGGGGTCAGGGCGCCTTCCACCATGAAATAATTTCCGGCGATGGCGGGCGGGCTGAGCACGGCGAGCGCTTTCCCAAGCCCCTTGCTGATCGAATTGGCAACCGAGAGCGCGCGGTCCGCGACACCCGGCGCGCCAACGGCGAAGAAGATGTTCTCGCTGTTGCCGGCCGAGCACACCACCACGCAGCCGAGTTCCGCCAACCGATTGGCGGCGGCGATGTCGGAGTCTTCAGGGTCGAGTGTTCCGAAATCCCCGCCCAGGGACAGGTTCACGACGTCGAGTCGGTCGCTGAAATCGTAGTCGCCGTTGGGGTCCGAGGCCCATTCGAGTGCGTCGGTGACCAGGGCCGTCGATCCTGTGCATCCGAACACCTTCAGGGCGTACAGGAGCGCGCGCGGGGCCACGCCGGGCCCGATGGAAAACAGGGCCATGTCGGGCGTTGCGCTGTACTCGCCGCGGTACGTGGCTCCGTTTGTGAGAACGCCAAGTCCGGCGGCGATGCCGGCCACGTGGGTTCCGTGACCATTGGCGGCACAGTCCAGGGGGTCGTTGTCGGGCAACGGCGTTTCGTTGGCGTTGTCGTTGGGGTTGTAGGCGTCGCCGGAGAAATCGAAACCGCCGACCACCTTGGCGGTGGGAAAGGTTCCGGGCTCGATGCGCGTTGGATCGTTGGCGGTGAAGTCCGCCACGCTCCCAGAGCCTCCGAAGGCCGCGTGGGTGTAATCGATGCCGGAATCGACGATGCCAATACGGATTCCGCGTCCGTCGATGCCGTCCGGCGGAATGCCCCAGGCTGCGGGGGCGCCGACGAACGGAACGCTTGTGGTGAGGTGACGGGAGTAGAGGCGGACCCGTTGAAGGCGTCGGACACCGGGAAGCGCTTCGAGTTGGGGAAGTTGTTCCTCGGGAACCTGGACGCGCAGGACGTTGGCAACGCGGCTGAACCGGCCGGTCACCCGCGCGCCCAAGTCGGCGAGGGGAGCCGCAAGCGCGTCGTGTTGCTCGAGAATCCGGGCGGCGCGCGCCCGGGCGCTGGGGGCCTGTGCCGCAAGTTGCGCCCCCGTTCGACCCCGTACGGCGACGGACACGGGGTCACCGTCGAGTTCGACATGGACGGTAACGAGGCGTGAAACATTTGGCGTTTGGCCGCCGGTCAGGGGTCGTTCACCCTCGGCGGGCGTGGCCGTGGGAAAGCTGAACCAGGCGACGATCCCGATCACGATGAGTTGGAGGCGGTGGAAATGTTTCATGGGTAGCGACGTTTTCCAAGAATTGGACACGGATTGGGGCCATGAACCGTGCGATGGAGGGCGCCACCAAACCCAGCCGATGGCAGCGCCCTCGGAAATGCCCATCCGTTTCCGTCCGCGCCCCGAAGGGGCCTGGAGTTTGGCCATTTCTGGCCATCCGCCGCCAAGTGGGGCGGCATGAGACTGCCCAGGGCGATGCCCTGATCGTTTTACACAACGTGCGCGGAGGGCATTTCCCAATCCCGTTGGGATTCCAGACCGGAAAAATGGTCAATCTGCATGTCCCGAAGGGGCAACCCATGGGCCGACATCCTTGGGTTGCCCTTTCAGGGCGAACGCCCGGTGGGGGTCGCCGTTCCGAGGGCGTTGCCCTCGGCTGGGTTTGGACGAGGCCTTCGGCCTCGATGGCAGGCGGGAGGCCTGCCGTTAGGGAGGGTCGGTTCGTGGGTAGCAACGTTTTCCAAGAATCGGACACGCATTGGGGCCATGAACCGAGCGATGGAGGGCGCCGCACCGTCGGCGCCGAGGATTGGTTTGGGGCTAGAGTTCGACAGGTTCCGACGGAGCGGAACCCTCCAGGGCGGCCTCGGTTCATGGGTAGGGGATAAACGGAGATCGATTTGCGCGGTCGTCGTGGCTCATGCCACTGGACCCAGGGTATCACCGGCCGCGGTTCGTCGATCACCATGCCGGCAAACGCACTACCAGAGAGTTCGTGCTGTGTGCCGCAAGAAATCAAAGAACTTGTTTAGACCGGCAGGCTCCGCGCTCCCGTCGCATGACAAGAAACGGTCAGGGTTGGACAACGCGCGCGCAGATCCCGCGTGCCCCCTTCGCGATGTTTCATGCGTCGTGTCACGCAAGGTCATCCATCCCATATCCCCATGAGATGCCGCCGCATTCATCGACGCTCCGATCCGGTGGCCAAACCCTCCCAAGAGCTGCACAGCCCTTTGGATAACCTCTTTGCTCCCAATCAGATTTGCGTTATCGGCGTCGAAGAAACGCCCGGGAATCAGGGCCTCCGAATGGTGGAGCATCTTGCCATGGGGAACGCGCTGATCCATGTGATTCGCCCCGCCCAAAAAAAGGAGAAGGAGGCTCCCGCCAGAATCCTTGGGCAACCGGTGGTGACGAAACTCGGGGACCTTCCGAATGTTCCGGATCTGGCCGTTCTGGCATCTCCACCGACGGAGATCTCGAAGTGGATACGGATCTGCGGCGCCGCCGGCATTCCCGCCGCGCTGGTGGTTTCGGAGGGATTCCGCGAAGCAGGTGTTGGGGGTAAACGACTGGAAGAGGAGCTTCGGACAGCGGCTGGTGAGTCAGGAGTGCGCATCCTGGGACCCGGAAGTCTCGGGGTGATGGTTCCCCGGTTGCAGTTGAATGCGTCATTGGCGGGACCGCTCGCCCGGGCAGGCAACGTGGCGTTTCTTTCGGAGAGCGGGGCGATGCTTTCTTCGGTGCTGGACTGGAGCCGCCGGGAGAATGTGGGGTTCAGTGCGCTGGTCGCGGCGGGCGGGTTGCTGGATATCGGGTGGGGCGACCTCATCTACCACTTCGGCGATGATCCCTTCACGCGGAGCATCGTGATCTACATGGAGACGGTGGGCGACGCGCGGAAGCTGTTGTCCGCGGCACGGGAAGTGGCGCTCTCGAAGCCCGTCATCGTCCTGAAGGTCGGGCGGACGGGAGCGGCGGCGCAGGCCGCGGCATCGCACACCGGCGCGTTGGCCGGAAGCGACGAGGTCTTGGACGCGGCCTTTCGACGCGCGGGCGTTTTGAGGGTGGATACGGTGGCCGAGTTGTTCGACATGGCGGAGGTGCTTGGCAAGCAACCCCGGCCTTCCGGACCTCGTCTCGCTGTCATCACCAATGCGGGAGGACCTGGGGCGCTGGCCGCCGACGCACTGGTAGCGGGCGGCGGTCAGATCGCCGAGATCGGAACGGTGTCGCAGCAGGCCCTCCATCGACTTCTTCCCGGCCGGTGGAACGGGGGCAATCCGATCGACATCCACGGCGACGCGACCCCGGCCACGTTCGGGCGCGCGGTGGAAGCCCTTGCCGCCGACGACGCGAACGACGGTTTGCTGGTCGTCTTGTCGCCCCAGGCTGGGACAGATGCGAAAGGAACGGCGGATGAACTTGCGCGGCTGACGAAGCCGGCAGGCAAGCCGATCCTGACTTCCTGGATGGGCGCGCAGTCGGTGGCGTCCGCTCAGTCGGTCCTGAACGGAGCCGGCTTCCCCACGTCGGAGTATCCCGACGACGCGGCCCGCGCGTTCTGCCACATGTGGAAGTACAGCTATGCGCTTCGCGGGATCTACGAGACCCCGGCGCAGGTGGCCGATCTTCAGGGACAGGCTCCGGACCGGAAGCGTGCCGCGGAGATCCTGGGGGGGGTACGGGCATCGGACCGCACGCTTCTGACCGAGGTCGAATCCAAGGACCTCCTCTCGAGCTACGGCATTCCGGTGGCGTCGACGCACGTGGCGATGAGCGAGAACGACGTGGTCCGAATCGCCAACAAGTTGGGGTACCCGGTGGTGGTGAAACTCCACTCGGAGACATTGACCCACAAGACGGCCGTGGGCGGGGTCCAGCTCAACCTGCGAAACCCCATCGCGGTTCGTGAGGCGTGGCGCGCCATTGAAGCGAAGGTGACGGAGAAGGCGCATCGCAGCGATTTTCTGGGCGTGACAGTGCAGCCCATGGTGGTTCACAACGGATACGAGATCCTGCTCGGAAGCAGCTTGGATGAGCAATTCGGCCCGGTCCTTGTCTTTGGCACGGGCGGTTTGCTGGCTGAAGTCTTCCGCGATCGGGCGCTCGCGATACCGCCGCTCAACGCCACCCTCGCTCTGCGGATGATGGAACAGACCCGCATATTCCAAGCCCTTTGTGGGGGCCACGGACGCACACCCGTCGATCTGCCCGCGCTGGAGGCCCTTCTCGTCCGCTTCAGCTACCTCGTCATCGAGCAACCCGAGATCGCAGAGATCGACATCAATCCGCTGATCGTGGCCTCGGACAGCCTGGTGGCCGTGGACGCCCGCGTCATTCTGCATCCTCCGGAAGTGGATCGGGCCACGCTTCCAAGGCCGGCAATCCGGCCTTATCCGAACCAGTACGTGATGCGGGTGCGCCTGAAGGACGGGACGCCCGTTGTCATTCGCCCCATCCGGCCGGAGGACGAGCCCTATCTCGTCACCTTCCATAAGACCCTCTCCGATCGGAGCGTTTACAACCGTTACTTCGTTCCCTTGAAACTCAGCGAGCGTATTGCCCACGAGCGTCTCGTCCGGGTCTGCTTCAGTGACTATGACCGGGATATTCCGCTTGTCGCCGAGGTTGGCGAGGAGCCGACGGGAGTTCCCCGGATCATCGGCATTGGCCGTTTGGGCAAGGAGCACCTGATGAACGAAGGTGAGTTTGCCTTGATCATCTCCGACGCCTGGCAGGGCAAGGGGCTGGGTCGCCAGCTTCTGGAATTCCTGATCCAGGTGGCTCGCGACGAAGGGCTCTCCCGACTTAGCGGACACATCCTGGGCGACAATCGTGAGATGCAGGCCGTGTGCCGGAAGCTGGGGTTCAAGTTCCACCATCAGCACGGCGACACTGAATGCGTCGCCGAATTCCGCTTCTGATACCCCATCCCTCTTTCTCCAGACCCGCACCCATCCCTTTCCGATCATGAGCGAGCAGAAATTCTACACCCTCGACGGCAATGAAGCCGTCGCCCGCGTTGCGTACAAACTGAGCGAGGTCGTCGCCATTTATCCGATCACGCCATCGTCGCCAATGGGGGAATGGGCCGATGCGTGGTCCGCGGCGGGCGCGACGAATCTTTGGGGAACCATCCCCGCGGTCGTGGAGATGCAGTCCGAGGGAGGAGCCGCCGGGGCCATTCACGGCGCTCTTCAGACCGGTTCCCTCGCCACGACCTTCACCGCGTCGCAGGGGCTTCTGCTGATGATCCCCAACATGTACAAAATCGCCGGCGAACTCACCGCCACGGTTTTCCACATTGCCGCCCGCTCCCTCGCGGCCCAGGGGCTGTCCATCTTCGGGGATCACCAGGACGTCATGGCCGCCCGGCAGACCGGCTGGGCCATGCTTTGTTCCAACTCGGTCCAGGAAGCCCAGGACTTCGCCCTTATTTCCCAGTCGGCCACCCTGAACACGCGCATTCCCTTCCTCCATTTCTTCGACGGATTCCGCACCTCGCATGAGGTGGCAAAGATCGAGGTGCTCTCCGATGACGTCCTTCGCGCGATGATTGACGAGGATCGCATCCGCGAGCATCGGCTCCGGGGACTCTCCCCCGATCGCCCGGTGCTTCGCGGCACAGCCCAGAATCCGGACGTGTACTTCCAGGCGCGCGAAACGGTGAATCCGTACTACCAACGGTGCCCGGGCATCGTCCAGGCGGCGATGGACCGGTTCGGTGAACTCACCGGCCGCAGCTACCGGCTCTTCGACTATGTCGGGGCCGCGGATGCAGAGCGGGTGGTGGTGATGATGGGCAGCGGTTGCGAGGCGGCTCACGAGGCCGTGGAAATGCTCGTGGCCGGCGGAGAGAAGGTCGGCCTGATCAAGGTCCGCCTGTACCGGCCCTTCGACATCCCCGCATTCCTGGCCGCGCTGCCCTCGACCGCCAAGTCGCTTGCGGTCCTCGATCGCACCAAGGAGCCGGGGGCCGGGGGTGAACCGCTGCACCTCGACGTGGTCCATGCCTTGTTTGAGGG
>JBBQIU010000033.1:0-10617 GCA_038325245.1 Verrucomicrobiota bacterium | reverse complement strand
TATGGATCAGGAGATCCTCGGGTCCATGCGCCCCCATCCCGGTGAGGTTCGGAGCGAAATCAGGTCCCTCGTCCTTGTACTTGTGGCAGACGGCGCAGTTCTGCGTGTAGAGCTTCGCGCCGTTGGCGGCGTCGCCGGTCTTGATCGCCTCGGCGCGCAAGCCAGCGATGAGAACCTCCTTCTCCTTTTGCTCGGGTCCCTTCAGCTCGTCGATCACCGAGGCGGCCCGGCTGGCGACGGCCTTGTCGGCATGCGTGCGCAGTCGGTGAAGATTCGCAGGACCGAGAAGGCGGGTATCGAATTTCTTGTCGGCGAGAGCCTGGACCGCCGCCGAGGACCAATCCGCGCGTTTCAGGAGCTGGCCGAAGGCCGCCTCCCGAAGCTCGAAATCGAGTGTGGGGAGGGCGGCTAGCATGGCCTCTCCGGCCCCGGCATCGTCCGTGTTGCCGAGGGCATCAATCACGCGCCGCTTCAACGCTGGACTGGCCTCCCCCGTCACCAATCGGGCCACGGCGGGAACGATCGTGGCGTCGAGCTTCCGAACGCCCAGAAGGTTAATGGCGATCTGGGCCCGTTGGTCGTCCGAGAGCGACGCATTGGCGAGTTGCGCCTCGGTACGCGTGATGGCGGCCTTGGCCGAATCGCCGGCCTGCGCCCCCAGATCCCAACGCGCGACAAAGGGCAGGGCGGCGCCCGCGGTGACCTCCGAGGCCAGCAGTTGCCCGAGGGCGTTCCCAAGGGCGGCATCGGCCGCGGGCTTCACGTCCACTTTCAGCGCGGCCGCCAGCGCTCCAAGGGCCGAGGCCTTCAGTGGATCCAACGCCGCGGGCCTTCCCGCAATCGCCAGAACCGCCGCCTTCGCCAGGGCCGGTTCGTTTTGATTGCCGATCTGTCGGGCGAGTTGGGGAACCAGCGTGGCGACGAAGGCGGGATCCTTGGCTGCAAACGCCGCGCCCAGATAGAGCAAGGGGTCGGCCGACGTCGCAGAAAGCGCCGCGGCTTCGAGGTAACGATCCTTGAGTGACGGCCATGCTTCGACCACCAGATCCGCAATCTCGCGGGTCGGAGTCAGCACGGAGAGTCCGATGAACGCCTGGACCCGGACGCGGGGATCGCTGTCGTTCAGCAAGGCCCGGATCAACTCCGGAGGGGGAACCTCACCCCGGCTTCCACGTTCCGCCCCCGCGCGAATGGCGTTTTTCCGAACGACAGGGTTGGCGTCGACCAAGCCGACTTCGAGCACTTCGGCTTCGAGGGCATTGAGATTCTGGAGGACCCAGAGAGCGTTGATCCGGCCGTAGGTGGTGCGGGCGGACGCGCTCTGGGTTTCGAGTGCCGCCAGCACGTTTCGGCCGGCGCCTTCGCTGAGCAGCCGGTTGGCGGTTGCGCGGACCCATCCGTTCGGGTGATCGAGCATTTCCACGAGCCGGGCGGGATTCCGGACATCCAGTTCGAACCGCGGCAGGTCCATTGCCTGCTTGTGCTGAATTCTCCACAGCCGCGTGAACTTGTGGTCGCGGTCCGGCCGGGACGCGGCATTGCGGGCCCCATGGGCCGGGCCGCGGGTGTCGTTGTGGACCGCGATCTGGTTGTAGAAATCGACGACGTACAACGCGCCGTCAGGGCCAACGCGGCTGTGGATGGGCTTGAACCAGTAATCCGTGCTGGTGAAAAAATGGGTGTCCTTGCGCGACTGCTCGCGCCGGCCCTGGTAGCTCACGCCCGCGGGATCCAGGAATTCGTGATGGGTGAGCCAGACGGTGGGTTCGTGAAGAAAGAACGACCAGGACGGGCCGTTCCACTTCGCCGGCCAGGCGCCGCCGTCGTAGATCGTGGACCCTGACGCGGCGGTCCAGGCGCCGACCCAATCGATCTGGACGTAGGGTTGCCGGGTTTCACGGCGAGGCGGGAAGACCTTGTTCTCCTCCATGATGGACTTCGCGGCGCGCACCCCGGGAACGCCAGCCCGGCTGATCACTTTCTCAGGCAGGACCACATGCAGGATCGGCTCACCGCAGGTCGCGGTGGTGAAGAACACCTCGCCGTCGGGGGCGATCTCGCATCCCCATGTATTGCACGAACCAGCGGCGACCTGTTCCAGGGCGGAACCGTCTGGGCGGAACCGGTAGAGACCCGCGCTGATGCGCCCAAACGCCTTTGAGCCGTCCGCGGACTTCACGTCACCGGAGCTGTATCCGACCGAGCCGTAGATCCACCCGTCCGGGCCCCAGCGCAGGTTGCTGGTGACGGCGTGCGTGTCGAAAGTGCCCCAACCGGTGTAAAGAACCTCCGTCTTGTCGGCCTTGCCGTCGCCATTGGTATCCCGAATCCACAGCGTGTCCGGCGCCTGGGAAACGATCACGCCGTCCTTGTAGAAGACGAGGGACGTCGGAAGCTCCAATCCGTCGGCGAAAACCGTCTGCTTGTCCATGATTCCATCGTTGTCGGTGTCCTCCAGGATCGAGACCTGATCGCGGCCCGGGCGGGGTTCCTTCTGGCCCACGGGATACTTTTCCGGATCACGGGTGCGCCACGGCGTGACCTTGGAGTCATTCCGGTTGATGTCGCGACCGCCCGGGTACTCCGGGGTCTCTACGACCCACAGGCGGCCAAGGGGATCCCAGTCGAGCGACATGATCTTACGCGCGACGTTCTCGTCCGCGGCGAGCGAAACATTGAACTCAGGATGCAGGTGAAGGGTCTTCAACTGCTCCTTGGCGGGAAGGGGTCCGCCGGGCGGGTAACGGAGGGACGCGAGTTCCTCCGGTTTGCACCAGGCGTTGATGTTGGATTGCTTCCCCGCCCAGGCGAGCGCGCGGAGAAGCAAGGTCCGGTACTGGGGCGTCTTGAAGACGTCGTATTCGTGACCCGGCAGGCTGACGACCGCGCGATACGGGACCGAGCCGCCTTCCCAGGTCTTCTCATACGTCCAGATCTGCGGGGCGATGATGTGGACGTTGTGGAAGCTGGTCGCGAGCACCCCGATGTCCGGGGCGAGGTCCATGTCGTAATAGATCTCGTCCTTCCAATCGAAGTTCGACATCCCTTCGCTGATGGGATGGGCATCGTCCACCCAGAACAGCCCGACATCGCCCTCGAGCCACTTGGTCGCCTTCTCCCGCGTCATCGTGGCGTCAGGCCAGCGCCAGGCGCCACCGATGACCTTCTTCGTCCATTCGTGCTGGCCACCCCCCACCACGCCGTCGTGGATGACAAGAACACCGCCCCCGCGGCGGATGAATTTCTCAAACTCGGCGCGGTCCTCTCCCATGATCCTCATGCCGTCGGCGGCGTAAATGATCAGGACGTCCGTTGCCTCCAGTTGCTCGGCGGTCGGGAACTCCATACCTCCGTCGGCCTTGAGGCCGCGTTCACCGAGGAGTTGGGTCCATTCCCCAAGGAAACGCGGATGATCATGCTGGTTGGGTCCATGGGTCTTGATTCCTGCGCGGATGAATACGCGGAGCGGATCGGCGGCGGCGGCCGGGAGCAGGGTGCCCAGCGTGAGAAGGCCCGCAATCAGGGCCCGGAACAGGGTGAGGTTCATGGTGAGGGTTAGGGAATGGGTGAGGGGACGAAGGAACGGTTGAAAGGCGAACGAGTCAGGTCAGGTGCACGATGGAAGCCCGTGCGATTGGCGGATGGATGCCCACGAGGGCTCGTTGGATACATCGACAATGCCCGGCTCGGCGGCGTTGGAGGGCGAAAGGATCGCGAGGAACACCAGCCTCTCCCGAAACGGATTGTAGGTTCCGTGCACCTCGCCTTTCCGGACCAGGACCATTTCGCCTGGGCCCAGGACGCGATGAACGCCATTGATCCACTGTTCGGCGCGACCACTGAGGATGTAGATGATCTCCTCGCGGGTCGGGTGGGTGTGGAACGGATGACATCGGCCGGCCTCCATGTTGGCGCGAACCATCAGGAGTTCCTCGTTGGGTACGATGTCCGATCGGCTCAGCCATTCCTCAACGGTCCAGGGTGAGACGATGTCGATCTTCTCTGCCGCGGTGACGAATCGGCGATTCTCAGGGAGCATGGCACTCATGGCGGTGAAGGGGCGTTCTCGATGCGGACCTAAAGACGGGCGGTCCCCCGAGCCCCCGTTTTGGCCTTCGAAACCAATTTGGATTTCGATTTCGATTTCACGTTCGTTTGGACCGCCGCCTTCAACGTCCCCGCCGCAGGCGCCTTCAGGGACTTGAACCGCCGCGTCAGATCCGTCAGCGATTGTTCCACCCCCATGCGCTCGAGACTGGAGGCCCCCACGAAGCCGACGACATCGGTCGCCTGGAGGATGCGATCGGCGTCTTCAGGCGTGTTGATCGGACCACCGTGTGCCAGGAAGATCAGGTCTTTGCGAATGCGACGGGCCGCATCGATGATGTCACGTGTGCGTTGGAGGGTGTCCTCCCACGTGACCACGGCCTTGGTGACACCGATGGAACCGCCCACGGTCGTGCCAACATGGGCGATGATGACGTCGGCGCCGGACCGGGCCATCTCAGCCGCTTCCTCGGGAGCCCCCACATAGACGATCGAAAAGAGGTCCATCCGGCGCGCGAGAGCGACCATCTCATACTCCTTGCGCACGCTCATCCCGGTTTCTTCGAGAACACCGCGGAAGTGGCCATCAATGATCGTGTGGGTGGGGAAGTTGTTCACCCCGCTGAAGCCCATCTCCTTGACCTGGAGGAGCCAGTGCCACATGCGGCGCCGTGGATCCGTGGCATGGACGCCGCAGATGACCGGCACCTCCTCGACGACGGGCAGCACCTCATACTCACCGATCTCCATGGCGATCGCATTGGCGTCGCCGTAGGCCATCATGCCGCACGTGGACCCGTGCCCCATCATGCGGAAGCGGCCAGAGTTATAGATGATGATCAGATCCGCTCCGCCCTTTTCGATGAATTTGGCGCTGATGCCCGTGCCGGCGCCGGCGGCAATGATGGCATCGCCCCCATGGAGCGTGGCGTGAAGTCGATCGACGACTTCCTTGCGGGTGTAGGGATTACCTTTGCCGGTCCAGGGATTGGGCATGGGTGTTTGGAATGGGTTAGCCTCGGGGGCGGAGCCGATCTAATCCGAATGCTTTCCGTCCGTCAGCCTCCAACCATGCCTAACGCCCTGGAATATCTTTCAGTAGCCCGTGTGCATGACGGCTGGACACGATGGTCCCTTGGCGGTTGATTAACCGCGTTCCCCGAACCAACGCCCGCAAGCCCACCTCCATGAACGCGCCCATTCCTTCCGCACTGCCCCGTCCGCGTCCTTGCGCCCGGGGATTCACCCTCATCGAACTCCTGGTGGTGATCGCGATCATCGCAATCCTGGCGAGCATGCTTCTGCCCGCGCTTTCCAAGGCCAAGGCCAAGGCCCAGCAGACGAAGTGCCTGAACAACATGCGGCAGCTCGGGATCGCCACCGTGATGTACGTGCAGGAATTCGAGAAGTATCCCGGCTGCCTCTTCGCCAACGGCGGCTTCCGCTACGTGTGGGCGCCGCGCCTCTTCACCCAGATCGGAACCAACCGCGCCATCTTCTCCTGCCCATCAGCCACCCCGTTCAGCGCCTGGAATACCAACGTCAACCGCACCCTGGGCGCCAACAACATCGTCGGCGGCGGACGCGACGTCTGGGGTATCAGCGAAACCACACTCTTCTCGATCGGCTACAACGACTGGGGAGCAGCACCCGCCGGCGGTTCCCGCGGACTGGGCGGGGACGTCGATATTGCCATCATCGGTGAAGTCAGGGAAAGCCAGGTCCTGGCGCCGTCCGACATGATCATGCTCGGCGACTCCAAACCCGGCTCCGGCGGCAAGATCACGCAGTCGTCCCGAGGGCAATTCGACGGGAACATCGACCCGACCACACCCGCAGAGTGGCCTTCGAACCGTCACAACTCCCGCACGGTGCTGATGTTCTGCGACGGCCACGCGGAGGCTCCACGCCGCAATGACGTGATCAATCCCGCGAACGACACCTGGCATCGCCGGTGGAATAACGACCGGGAACGCTCAGCAAACTGGACCGTGAACCAGGGAATGGCCGCGCAGATGGATCCCTGAGCGGAACCCGCTACGGCGACGCCTTTGGACCTTCCTTCCGGCGTGCGGCTTCGATGAGTTCCCAAAACTTCGGATTGGATTGAAGCGCTTCGTCCTCCCCGGTCGGCAAACTGGATCGGAACAGGAAGTCTTTCAGCGAATGCCGGCTCAGGATCCGGTGAACCACCAGCCCGAGCGGGTGCCGTTCGAAGTAGATCCGATAGTCCCCCAACCGCATCCGATGAAGCACGCGTCCTTCGCGTTCGAGTTTTCCGAACCGTTCCAAGTCCGTGCTCATGACCTCCGTCGGGAGCCCTCGAAAGTCCCCCAGGATGGTCAACTGCAGGTTCTTGGGCATGGCCGCCAACTCCGCGGCACTGGTGGGATTAAAGATGATCTGAAACGTGAGCATTGCCGACCGGACACTCGACTTCCGCCATGGATCAAACTCGTCGAGACGCCAGCGTGGCGAGAAGAGACATCAGGTCCGCCGCGCCCGGCAAGGAAAAGGGTCCGGAATCTCTTGTTGCTTCCGCCTCGGATAGCGGCAGATTGTTCGACCAGAACACATGAACAACCCTCTTTCCCGATGGTTGGCGCCCCTGCTTCTGGTCGTGGTCGCCTCGGTATTCGGTCAGGACAAACCCGCCACACAGGCGATTCCTCCGATCGAGAAGGACCCGAAGCACCTTCTCGACTCCGTCCCCCCAAGTAGCAGCGCCCCCCGCAAGCCGGAACTGTCCGCCCGCGAAGCCGGCCGCATCGCCCAAACCACCGGTAACGTTCTCGCTGGCGGTCATTACCGCCAAAAGCCCCTGAACGACGAAATCTCCGCGACGTTCCTCACCAATTACCTCTCCACACTCGATTACGCCCGTCTCGTTTTCGTTCAGTCCGACGTCGACGAGTTCTTCAAACGCTACGCGACTCGGCTCGACGACCTCATCCTCGCAGGCGATCCCACTCCCGCTTACGAAATCTTCGAGCGGTACCTGTCGCGCCTCCAGGAGCGCACCGATCTCGCCTTGAAGCTCCTCGAGCAACCCCTCGATTTCACAAAGGAAGAACGCTTCAACCCCCAACGCGACAAGGCCCCCTGGCCCCAGAATGCCGCCGAAGCCGACGAAGTCTGGCGACTGCGGGTCAAGTTCGACGTCCTCCAAGGCCGCCTCGCCAAAGACAAGTCCGACGACGTCATCACCAACCTGACCAAGCGCTACAAACGGCTCCTCAAAACAATGAAGGAGTACGACAACGAGGAAATCCTCTCCGTCTATCTCACCGCGCTTTCCCATGCCTACGATCCCCACTCGGACTACATGAGTCCCTCGGAGGCTAAACAGTTCGAAATCAGCAACGTAAAGCTTTCCCTGAGCGGCATTGGCGCCCTTCTTGAGTGGGAGGACGGCTATACGCGGATCAAGAGCCTGGTCCCTGGCGGTCCCGCCGAGCAAAGCAAACAGCTCAAACCCAAGGACCGCATCGTCGCCGTCGCCCAAGAGGAAGGCGAAGCCGTTGATGTCGTGGAAATGCGCCTCAACAAGGTGGTCGAACTTATCCGCGGTAAGAAGGGAACCACGGTCAAGCTCACCATCATTTCAGAGAACGCCGCCGACGGCGCCCAGCGCGCCATCTACCTCGTCCGTGATGACATCAAGCTCTCTGAGCAATTGGCGAAGGCCCGCATCGTCGACCTCCCCGGACCTGATGGCGGCAACGCCACGAAGCTTGGCATCATCGTTCTGAACCAGTTCTACGAGAACTGCACCCGCGACATCGAACGCCTCATCCGTCGCCTCAAGGCGGACAAGGTCCAGGGAATCGTTCTCGACCTTCGCCGCAATGGCGGCGGCATCCTCGAGGAGGCGATTCAACTCACCGGGCTCTTCGTTCCCAAGGGTCCCGTCGTTCAGGTCAAAGGTTACAACGGCGTCAATCGCGTGATGGAAGACGACGACTCGAAGGTCGCCTGGGATGGACCGCTCGTCGTTGCCGTCGGACACCTCAGCGCCTCCGCTTCCGAGATCGTGGCCGCCGCACTTCAGGATTACGGCCGCGCCTTGGTGGTCGGCGATTCCGCCACCCACGGCAAGGGCACCGTGCAGACGCTCGTCCCGCTCTCGCAGTTCTATCCGAGACCCTCCATGGGGGCCAATGCCGGCAAACTCAAGTTTACGGTCTCCAAGTTCTACCGGATCGCCGGCGGCACGACCCAAAAATACGGGGTCACACCCGACATCGCCCTGCCAACCGTCCTGGATCATATGGAACTCGGCGAATCCCACCTCCCGAATTGCCTGCCCGCCGATCGGACAACGCCCGCGAGCTACAGCCGGATGAATCTCGTTCAGCCGTACGTGGGCACCCTTCGCGAACGCTCCGCAAATCGCATCGCCTCCGCCCAGGAATACGCCTTCATCCTCGAAGACATCGAAGAGATGAAGAAACGGAAGGCCGATCCCAGCGTCTCGCTCAACGAAGCCGCCCGCATCACGGAGAAGAGCGATCGCAAGGTCAGGACCGATGCCCGCAAGAAGGAACGACAAACCCTCGACCCGAAACCGGTTCCCGTCTTCGAGTTCACCCTCGAAGGTCTTGAAAAGGGCGAAGCCCCCAAACTCGTGGGCGCCAAGACGGAAACCGAAACCGACGTCGATGTTCCCAAAGCCACCGACGACGAGGAAGCCGAGGACCCGGATGACGCCAAGCGCATCGAACCGCAGCTCCGCGAGACCCTCAACATCCTCGTGGACTACCTCGAACTCCTCGCCGCCAAGGGTGAGCGCTTCGCTCTCGACCGTCGGACCGGCGCCTCGAAGTGATTGCCCGTCACGCCTTACCGCCCCGGCCCCAGGAGGCTTGAGTCATCACAGATCTCTGCCTGGGTGATGGGCATCGAGGTTTCCCATGCCTAAATCCAAGGCCATCGCATCCGCCTACACACTCGCCCAGGAACGCTTCGCCGAACTGGGCGTCGACACTGAGTCTGCCCTTCACGCGCTCGAAACAGTCTCCCTGTCCCTTCACTGTTGGCAGGGCGACGACGTGGGCGGGTTCGAAGGCGCCGGTGGCACCTTGGGGGACGGCTTGGCCGTCACCGGGAACTACCCTGGCAAAGCCCGAACGCCCCAGGAACTCCGCGCCGACCTCGACAAGGTCTACGCCCTTCTTCCGGGCAGGCATCGGCTCAGCCTGCACGCCAGCTACGCCGATATTCCCAATCGCGATCTCCACCGCGACCGGGATCAGGTCGGCCCCGATCAGTTCCTCGATTGGATCGCGTGGGCACGGTCGAAGCAGGTCGGACTCGACCTCAACCAGACCTACTTCGGCCATCCCAAGGTTCAGGGCGGATTCACCCTGACCCACCGCGACCCGGCCATCCGGAAATTCTGGATCGACCACGGCATACGCTGCCGCGAGATCGGCGCCGCCTTCGGCAAGGCCCTCGGCTCTCCCTGCCTGACCAATCTCTGGATCCCCGATGGAATGAAGGACACCCCGGTCGACCGCATGGGCCCCCGTGAACGCCTTCTCCAATCCCTCGACGAAATCTTCCGGCCAAAGTTCGATCGAAACCACAATCTCGACTCCGTCGAACCCAAGTTGTTCGGGATTGGCGCCGAGAGTTTCACACCCGGTTCCCATGAGTTCTATTTGGGCTACGCCGTCAGCCGCCAGGTGCTCCTTACCCTCGACGCCGGTCATTACCACCCAACCGAAGGCATCGCCGACAAAATCTCGTCCGTGCTCTGTTTCCTCCCCGAGATCGCGCTCCACGTGAGTCGGGGCGTCCGCTGGGACAGCGATCATGTGGTGACCCTGACCGACGACCTGCAAGCCATCGCCCAGGAGATTGTCTGGGGAAACCACCTCATCCCCACCGCCGTCGCCACGCCCTCAAACCATTCGCTCCAGCGGATCCGCATCGGGTTGGATTACTTCGACGCCAGCATCAACCGCCTCGCCGCGTGGGTCATCGGTTCGCGCAACCTGCTTCGGGCGCTGCTCATCGCGCTCCTCGCGCCGATCGCGCGGCTCCGGGACGCCGAATGGACGGGTGACTACACAACGCGGTTGGCGCTCCTTGAGGAGGCCAAGCTCCTGCCCTCCGGCGCCGTCTGGGATTACTTCTGCGAAATCCAGGGCGTGCCCGTAGCTGAGGCCTGGCTCGCAGAAATCAAACAACACGAGAAGGACGTCCTCTCCAAGCGGTGAGTCCTGGAGGGGGACACTCCGCCGTGTGCCTCCGATAGCGGAGGGCGTCCCGCCCGGCGGGCATCCATCCCGCCGTTCCCGGTCCAGGACGCGTCCTTCAATATGGATAACCGATTGCGGAGGAAGGGGATGATGGGTTCCCAGGCGTACGCCTCGCCCGTTTTTTTGCCCTTCGGGGGATGGGTGACCTGGGAAGGCGATCCCATCCTTCCGATTCTCTGCGTTCCCTGCGTTCTTTGTGGCAAATCCCTCACCGTCCGGCCCGCATGTCCGTTTGGATTTAAGCCACAGAGAACGCAGAGAGCGCAGAGAAGAAAGCGAGAGAGGCCCGATTCCTCCGAAGCAG
>JBBQIU010000032.1:0-10704 GCA_038325245.1 Verrucomicrobiota bacterium | reverse complement strand
GAGTTGGCCGCCCTCCTCGTATCCGACGTAGCCGGGGGGCGCGCCGATGAGGCGCTGGACGGAGAACTTCTCCATGTACTCCGACATGTCGAGGCGGACCATGGACTGTTCGTCATCGAAGAGGAACTCGGCGAGGGCCCGGGCGAGTTCGGTTTTTCCGACGCCGGTGGGGCCGAGGAACATGAACGAGCCGATAGGACGGTTGGGGTCCTGGAGACCGGAGCGCGCGCGGCGGACGGCGTTGCTGACGGCGCGGATGGGTTCGCTCTGTCCGATGACGCGACGCGCGAGGCGTTCCTCCATGTGCACGAGTTTGGCGCGTTCGCTTTCGAGCATCCGGGTGACGGGGATGCCGGTCCAGGCGGCGACGACTTTGGCGACGTCTTCCTCCGTGACCTCCGTGCCGAGGAGACGGGTGCCTTCCGGGGCGGCGTTGAGGGCGACCTCGGCGGCGGCGAGTTTCTGCTGGAGCCCGGGGAGCATGCCGTACTGGATTTCGGAGGCTTTGCCGAGGTCGCCGAGGCGTTCGGCCTTTTCGAGTTCGAGCTTGGCGCGTTCGACGTCTTTGTTGATGGCGGAGATCGAGTCGAGCGCGGCCTTTTCGTTGTGCCACTGGGCCTTCAACCGGGCGGATTGTTCGCTGAGATTGGCGAGGTCCTTTTCGAGTTTGCCAAGCCGCTCGCGGGAGGCGTCGTCCTTCTCCTTTCGCAGGGCGGTTTGCTCGATCTCAAGCTGGCGGATCTGCCGCTCGAGCTGGTCAATCTCGGTGGGGAGGGAATCGAGTTCCATCCGGAGGCGCGAAGCCGCCTCGTCGATGAGATCGACGGCCTTGTCAGGGAGAAATCGGTCGCTGATGTAGCGTTGCGACAAGGTGGCGGCGGCAACGAGGGCGGCGTCCTGGATGCGGATGCCGTGGTGCACCTCATACCGTTCCTTGAGTCCGCGAAGGATCGCGACGGTGGCGTCGACGGACGGTTCGGCAACCTGGACGGGTTGGAAGCGACGTTCGAGAGCCGGGTCCTTTTCGATGTGTTTGCGGTACTCGTCGAGGGTTGTGGCGCCGATGGTGCGGAGTTCTCCCCGGGCGAGTGCGGGCTTGAGCATGTTGGCGGCGTCGCTGGCGCCCTCGGCCTTGCCGGCGCCGACGAGAGTATGCAGCTCGTCGATGAAGAGGATGATCTTACCCTCACTGGAAGTGACCTCCTTGATGAAGGCCTTGAGGCGTTCCTCGAATTCGCCGCGGTATTTGGCGCCGGCGATCATGGCGCTGAGATCCATGGCGATGAGGCGCTTGTTCTTGAGGGATTCGGGAACGTCGCCGTCGATGATGCGCCGGGCGAGACCTTCGGCGATGGCGGTTTTGCCGACGCCGGGTTCGCCGATGAGGACCGGGTTGTTCTTGGTGCGGCGGGTCAGGACCTGCATGACGCGGCGGATTTCGTCGTCGCGTCCGATGACGGGGTCGATCTTGCCGAGGCGCGCGAGGGCGGTGAGGTCGCGGCCGTATTTCTCGAGCGTCTGGAATTTCTCCTCGGGATTGGGGTCGGTGACGCGTTGGTTGCCGCGCAGTTGGGCGAGGGCGGTGAGGAGGACGTCGTGTTTGAGGTTATGTTTTTGGAAGATGGGTTTGAGGGCGGGGCCGCCTTCCTTGAGCAGGGCGAGGAGAAGATGTTCCGTACTGACGAAGTCGTCATGGAGCTTCTTCGACTCGGATTCCGCGGCGTCGAAGGTGCGTTTGAGGGCGGCGCTGGGGAAGAGGTCGGAGGAGCTGACGCCGGAGACCTTGGGGCGCTGGGAGAGTTCGCGTTGGAGGTCGTTGGTGAGGGCTGGGGTTGGGACGCCGATCTTCTTGAGGACGGGCAGGATGAGGCCCTCGGATTCTGTGACCAGCGCGAGGGCGAGGTGGAGGGTGTCGAGTTCCTGGTTGGAATTCTGGTAAGCGAGATTCTGGGCGGCTTTCAGCGCCTCCTGTGCCTTGGTGGTGTAGCGCTCGATGTTCATGACATTGAAGTATTCGGATCAGTCGGTTCGTCAAGAGCCGCGGTGTCGCCGGAACGGAACGAGGGAAAGCCGTCGCGTCCGGAACGTCAAGACGAGTGAGGTGGGGAATGGCTCAGGCGGTTTGGAGGGTGACGGGACGGGTTGGATGGGACGATTCATGTTCATGTTCAGGGGAAGGGACCACGGTTTGCGAACCGGGCATTCGGACCATGAACTGGGGAACGAAAGGCTGCCCTCACCCCGGCCCTCTCCCGGAAGCGGGAGAGGGGGAAATCGCTCAGCGTGTTTCGGAGGGTTTGGCCGCAGGTTGTCGGGGCACGGGTTCGCGTGGCTCGCATGCGGTGATCCAAGCATTTCTCTCGCGCCGCACGCCATTCCCTCCCCCTACGGGAGAGGGTCTGGAGTTTGGCCATTTCTGGCCGGCCGCCGCCAAGTGGGGCGGCATGAAACTATCCAGTGCGATGCCCTGATGGCCCTACAAAACGCGCGGCGGGCATTTCCCAACCCCGAAGGGATTGCGTCCCAAAGCCCAGGGTTACGAGGAACGAGCTACCCTGGGTGAGATCGCCGAATCACCTCCAACCCCAACGGGGTTGCGTTGAGGTGGCGCAACCCCGTTGGGGTTGAACCATTGAACGCCATTTACCCAGGGCTTCGGGACGGAATCCCGTTGGGATTCCAGACCGGAAAAATGGCCAAACTCCAGGGCCATGGCCTGGGAGTGGTGATCGCGGAGGTGGCCGTAGACGCGCATGGCGAGGGCGCCGCCGTCCTTGTGTCCGAGCCAGCGGCTTACGGTCGGGATGTCGATGCCGGCTTCGATGCAGCTGGTGGCGAAGAAGTGCCGCAGGTCGTGGTGGGTGATGCGATCGATGCCGAGGTCCTTGCACGCGCGGTCGATGGCTTTCTGGCATTCCTGGATCTTCATCACCGCGGTGGTTGCCGGTTCCCCCGGCCGTTCTGTGCGGAGACGGGTCAGGAGCGTGGTGATGGCGGTGTTCATCGGGACCCAGCGGTTCTCGCCGTTCTTGGTTCCGTGTTCGGGATTGTCGGAGACGTGGATTCGACCTCGTACGACGTCACAGTCGGTCCAACGGATGAATTCGGCTTCGCCTTTGCGGAACCCGCCATAGGCCAGAAACTCGACCAAGTGGGCGCAGTCGCAGCTGAACCGCCCGCCGCGTTCGGCGATGGTGCGGACCATTTGGGCGAATTGTTCGAGGCTGGGGAGGCGGAGGCTTTTCAGAGGCACCTTGACCTTGCGCACGTCGATGGCCGGGTTGCCGAAGCGGACCCCCATTTTCACCGCGACATCCAGGACCATGCGCAGGGTTCCCACGGTGTTGTTGTACATCGTCGGGCTGTAGCGGTTGGCAAAGCCGGCGGCCCAATCCTGGCATTGGCGCAGAGTGATCCGACGGACGTCGGTGTCGGCGAGGTCAGGCCAGGAGCGAAGCAGCGCGTCGAGGCAGCGTCGGCGGTAGAGCCGGGTGGCGGGTTTCACCGAAGGGTCGGCGTCGACCTGTTGGAGGAGGGTGTCGGCGGCCTGACGGACGGTCAGAGGGCCGGACTTGGCGGCCTCGTTGATCTCGATGCGGCCGCGGTTTTCCTTGAGCAGATCATTGAGGCGCAGGACGGCGACGGAGTAGGTAGAGGTCTTGAGGCTTTGCCGAATGAGCTTGCCTCCGACCTTCGCGCGGGCGAAGTACCTCCCGGATGGACGATACCGGTACAGATTCGGGGTGGCTGATTTCTGCCAAAGCCCCTCTTGGGTTGTGGCTGCCTTTTCCGGCCGGGACGCCCGTCGCACGGGGGCGGTACCAGATTGCGGTATCAGATTGTCAATTGGCCGCAAATAAGTTTATGTAAGCGTTTCTGGTTAAATAGTTTGGGCCCATAGCTCAGCGGTTAGAGCAGGGGACTCATAATCCCTTGGTCGCAGGTTCGAATCCTGCTGGGCCCACTTCTCCTGGGGAACTAGGCGCTTGGGGTCAGATCGGTGAATCTCACAAAACAACCTCGGCGGGGCCGGCCGGCATCCTCAGCCAAATGTCACAAGTACAGATCTGACCCCAGGTTTCTCGCGAGATCCCTGGAGGCGGTGGAGGCGAAGGGCTGGGTCACTCCCTGGCGTCCTCCGTCACGTCTGGCCGCAGAAGTCGTCGACGATGCGTTGGAACAGGTTTTCCTGGCCGAGCTTGATGATGGCCATCTCGCGACGGGCGCTCTCGGGCGAATCGCTGGCATGGGCGGCGTTCACCATCACGCTGGATCCGAATTCGCGCCGGATCGAACCCGGCGGCGCTTGAGAAGGGTCCGTGGGGCCAAGGACGTCGCGGATCTTTCGCACGGCGTCCGGCCCTTCGTAAACCAGGGCCACGCACTTCTCACTGCCGGGTTCGTGGAGACGCTCGGGTGGACACTTGCCTGGCCGGAGGCCCGACATGAACTGGACGATGTTGTCGAATTGGTGATCGCCGAAGGTCGGGCAAAGAAACTCTCCGAGTCGGGAGGTGCCTTCCGCACCGAGTTCGAAGCCAAATTCCTTTTCCACGACGGCACCCGCACGGCGCCCCACCATGTCGTGAAGCCTCGTCCGAAGAATCTCCCGGACCGGTCCGTAGAACTCCACGGCGTCGGCGACGCTCATACGGTGGACCTTGATCGCAACGATGTAGAGCCCGGTGCGCGAGAAGAAGTCGATGACATTGCCGGGTCGACCGGAAGGGAAGCGGAAGTTGTCGGGCTTGATGAGAACCAGAGTCTGTTCGGGATTCGATTCCGGCGGATACGGGATGGTGTTCTCGAGCAACCCGCCGTCGGTGGTGGAGAACTTCGACCAGAGCCTGAGTTTGCTGATCGCTTCCTCGGCGTTCGGGGCGGCGAGTACGGCGGGTTCGAAGTAACGGACACCGTCCTGTTCATCGAGAACGAGGTCACCGAAGGAATCGCGGATGGTTTCGCCGCCGCGGCTGGTGTTGCTGAAGCTCCCGACTACGGAGCGTACTTTGCGGACGGCGTCTTCGCCGCGGAAGACGAGCATCATCACGCGGCGTCGGGTTCCGCTGATGGGGTGGGGGCCGAGATTCCGGAGGACGTAATCGCGGATCAGTTCCTGGATCCGGCGGTCCTGGGGGTCGTGGGCGGAAACGATCTGGTCTGCGTACGCCTCGGTGAGTTCACGGCTTGGCGCGAACATGCGGGCGGCGACCAATTCCAGGCCGGTGCGGGTCATCAGGCGTGCAAAAATCCCGCCCGTCCGGGACTTCAGCAGCGTGTAAGGGGTCAGGATGACGTAGGCGAGTTGGTCGGCCATGGGATCAGGCCTTGGGAAGGGAGGTTCCAGTCCTCATGGCTTGATGTCGGGCGTTCCGGGTGCAGGGGTCGCCACCGGCTCAGGCGATGGCGATGGTGATGGTGATGGTGTCTGATGGGGCAGGGACGCGGTGGCTGAGGGGATCGAAGGCACATCGGGCGAGACAGTGGCGGCCGTTGGGGCGGGCGGCGGGGAGCTTGGGTCTGTGGTGGCAGAAACGGGCGAGGCGGCTTTGCCGCCGAGAATCTTGAACATGACTGCGCCACAGGCGGGGCATTTCCCCTTCACCGCCTTCCGGCCGTTTTTCATCTGTTCTTCGACCGCGTCCCCGATGGGGCGCTTCGCTTTACACTTCACGCAGTAACCTTCGATCATAAGCCGGTTCCGGCGGTGGAGAGGGTCTCCGCATCCGGGATCGAAACCTTACGGAGCCCCAACTTTGAGCGTCAACCGGCAAAACCCCGCCTTCTGACGCGTCCGACGATGCGACCTACCCATGGCAGGATTAAACGGGTTTTGTGATCGGAGAGCTGTTGGATGAGTCGGAACGGAGGCCACTAAACCCAATAGAGGGGAAGGGTTGTAGCGCAGGTTGCCTAACCTGGTGTCGCAGGCAGCCCTGCCTGCGGGTCCGGTTGTGGTCGAGGTGGCACCTGCCGGTTGGGCAACCGGAGGCACAGCAGACTGGGCAGTCTGCGCTACGGCGCGAAGGTCAAGGGAGATAGGGGGAATCGCTTCAAGTAGAGCCCCCGCTGAATCTTGCGATCCAGCGGGGGCTGGTTTTGGGGTCGGAGTTCGCCACGCTCGCGGTTCCATTTGCCGGCGTTTGGCGCCACAAGGGCCGCCGGCCTCCCGACGCTGCGTCTCCGCGGCCGCGAAGTTTCGGTCCCGCAGTGGGACCGTCCTGGACCGTCCGGAACCATTCCGGGGCCTGGATCTGAGTGAGGCTTCTGAGCCCGCCGGTGCCCGCGGTTTCACCCGCGGGGCGGCGGACCGGGACCGAATGCACCCCCAGGGGCGGTTGGTCGGTCCACACTCCATGGGACGGCCCCCGCTTCTTGGGCGGGGCGTTGGCCTAAGGAGACGGGTTTCGCCTCTTACCTCAAATAACTTCCTCTTTATAGACCGTTCTCAGGGGATTCCAATGAAAGGATATTGACCGTCATTCACCGAGTTATCCACCGGGGGGAGCAGGGGTGGGGAGATTCGGATTAAGAATAAGATTAGGATTTCGGGCGAGACACAGGGGTAAAGCAGGCCGGGTCTGGTTGCCGGAGTGGGGGGGTGTGCTCGATGAGGCGAGGGCGGGAGATTGACAACATGCGCCGTTGGACCTAGTTAAGCGGCCCGTCGTCAGCTATACCGGCTGGACGGTCGGAAAAAGAAAGAGACGGGACAATGCAGCGCCGGGGCAATTCAAAGGACGAGATTCTGGAGGCGGCCGAGTGGGTCGTGTGCAAACAGGGGGCCGGCCATCTCACGCTGGACGCCGTGGCCGAACGCGCCGGAATCAGCAAGGGCGGTTTGCTCTACAATTTTCCATCGAAGGAGGCCTTGCTGAAGGCGATGCTTGCCCGGTTGCTGGCTCGCTTCGACGCCGATCGAAGCGCGGAACAGGCGGCACCTGGGATGAAGGGGCAGGCGGCGCCAGACCTGAAGGCGTTTGTCCAGGCGGGTTTTCGGGGTCCTGACGACCGGCAGCGGGTCAGTGCGGCGCTGCTCGCGGCGGGCGCGAATAATCCGAGGCTCTTGACGCCGGTGCGGGAATGGCACGAGGCGCATTACCGGGAGTTTGCATCGGGAAAGCGGCGTCCGATGCGGGTTCTGATGCTGATGCTGGCGTTGGATGGTTTGTGGCTGAACGAGTTGCTCGGGACGGCGGCGTTTGGCCCCGAGACCAAGAAGCCGTTGATGGAGGAGATGCTTTCCTTTGCGGAATCCGCGGTATGAGGAGGGGACGACTCATGAGGTCAACGGGTGCGCTGGTCGTGGGCGTCGCGGCGATGATGGCGTCCGGGTGCAAGCTTGGGCCGGACTACCAGCGGCCGGAGGTGGAAGTGCCGGAGGCGTGGCGGTGGAAGAATGCGGAGCCTAGGGACCATGTGCCGAGGGACGGCTGGTGGCAGGTTTTCGAGGACCCGAACCTGGACGCGCTGCAGCGCGAGGCGGAGACGGGCAACCTCGAAATGAATGCGGCCTTGGCGCGCGTGGACCAGGCGAGGGCCTCGGCGCGGATCAGCAAGGCGGATTTTTATCCGATGGTGATGGGATCGGCGTCCTGGACGCGGTTTCGAACGTCCGGGAATTCGCCGAGTCCCGTCGGTTTTCCGGTTCCGAGTCTCACGATGGGGCAGTTCGAAATGCCGCTGGATTTGAGTTACGAGGTGGACCTGTGGGGGCGGGTGCGGCGTTCGTTTGAGGCGGCGAGGAGTCTGGCGATGGGGGCGGAGGCGGCGCGGCAGGCGGTGTTGCTGGCGCTGCAGGCGGATGTGGCCCTGGGGTATTTCACGTTGCAGAGCGTGGATCGGGAGGTGGCGCTGCTGGACCGGACCGTGGGTCTGCGGCGGGAGGCTCTGGAGATATTCCGCCAGCGTCTCGGGGCGGGGATGCTCACCGATTTTGAAGTTCAAAGGGGCCAGGTCGAGGTGTCCTCGGCGGAGGCGGACCTTGAGGCGTTGAGGCGGGTGAGGGCGCAGTTGTTCAATCGGCTGGCGCTGTTGTGCGGCCGGCCGCCGTCGGCATTCGAAGTGGTGATAGCGACCAACATGCCCGTGCTGCCGCAGGTGGAGGCGAATCTGCCGTCGAGCCTGCTGGAACGGCGTCCGGATGTGGCCGAAGCGGAGCGGGAATTGGCGGCGAGGATGGCACAGATCGGGGTGGCGAAGGCGGCGTTCTTTCCGGCGTTGCGACTCACGGCGAGCGGAGGGTTGTTGAGCGGGGACCTCTCGGACTTATTCCTGTGGGAGAGCCGGACGTGGTCGTTTGGGCCGAGTGTGTCGTTGCCGATTTTTTCGGGGGGTCGGAACCGGTCGGATCTGGAGCGGACGAAAGCGGTGTACGACGAGGCGCTGGCGTTGTATCGGCAACGGATTCTGACGGCGTTCGGGGAGGTGGAGGATGTCCTGGCGGCGCTGCAATTCCTGCGACGGGAGACGGAAGCGCGGGAGCAGGCGGGAACGGCGGCGACGGCGGCGGCGCGGCAGTCTTTTGCGCGGTACCAGGCGGGTGCGGTGAGTTTTTTGGAGGTGGTGGATTCGGAGCAGGCGCGGCTGACGAGCCTCCTGGCCTGGGAACGGGCGATCCGCGAGCAACAATTGGCCACGGTACGCCTGTTGAAGGCGCTGGGTGGCGGATGGAAGGAGTGATGCATGGAACGTAAGGGAGTCGATGGAGGGACCGGACGGATTCGACGGCTGGGCCGTGCGGCGGGCGTAATGCTGGCGTGTGGAATCGGGTTGGGGCTGGGGAGCGGATGTGGTCCGAAGGCGGCGCCGCCTCCCGAGCCTGAGATCGAGGTTTCGGCCGGCAGACCAGAGCGGATGACGGTGGAGATCACGACGCCGGCGGTGGGGACGATTGAGACGGATGAGCGTGTGGTTTTGCAACCGGAGGTGGCCGGGTTGATTGAGTCGGTGGAGTTCGTCGAGGGCCAGAGGGTGAAGAAGGGGGACATCCTGTTCCGGATGCGTTCGCGCAAGGAGGAGGCGCAGGTGGCGCAGGCCCAGGCGGACCGGGACCTGGCACGTTCCAATTTGGAGCGGGGTCGGACGCTGGCGGGCACGAAAGCGATTTCGGAGCAGGAACTGGACTTGATGGAGAGCACGCTGGCGACGAAGGCGGCGACCTACGAGTTGGAGAATCGCCGGTTGGAGGAGCGGTTGATCAAGGCGCCCTTCGACGGGGTGGTCGGGCCGCGGGAGGTGAGCGTGGGGCAGTACGTCAGCGCGGGCGTTCCCCTGGTGACGCTGGTCGAGGATGCCCGGGTGAAGGTGCGGTTCCGGCTGCCGGAACGTCAGCTCTCGGTGTTGCGCACGGGGCAACTGGCGCGGGTTCTGGTCAATGCGTATCCAGATCGGCGATTCGAGGGGCGGGTGGAGTTGTTGAACCCCGAGGTGGATGCGTCGACGCGGACGGTGGAGGCGCGGTTGATGGTGCCGAACGGGGAGGGTTTGCTTCGGCCGGGGATGTTTGCGCGGGTGGAGTTGGTGCTGGGGACGCGGTCGGAGGCCCTGGTGGTGCCGGAGAGTGCGCTCATTCCGGCGTTGGATGACTTCGGGGTTTACCTGATCACGGACGAGGGCCGGGCGCGGCTGGTTCCCGTGAAGCTCGGGGTGCGACTGCCTGGGAAGGTGGAGCTGGAGTCCGGGGTGAAGGCGGGAGACGTGGTCATCGTGGCGGGCACGCAGAAGGTGAACGACGGGACCAAAGTGAAGGCTGGAGCCGATGCGTCGTTACCGCCGACGGGTGCGGGTGGCGCTGCGGATCCGGCCAGTGTGGAGACGGCGAATCCGTGAGGGTTCGAGTCCATTCCTGACATGTCATTGCCTGAACTATGCATTCGGCGGCCGATTTTCGCGATCATGCTGAACCTGCTGATCGTGCTGTTCGGCGTGGTCGGCTACCTGCGGCTGCCGGTGCGGGAATTGCCGGACGTGGACCCGCCGATTGTGACGGTGACGACCCTTTATCGGGGGGCGAGCGCGGAGGTGATGGAGGCGGAGGTCACCGAACGGTTGGAGCAGGAGATCAACACGATCCCGGGCATTCGCACGCTGGTGTCGCAATCGCGCGAGGAGGTGAGCCTGATCACGGTGCGGTTCCAGTTGGATCGGGATGCGGATGTGGCGGCGCAGGATGTGCGGGACCGGATTGCGCGGGCGCGGAGTCTGATGCCCGAGGACATCGAGGAGCCGATCGTGGCGAAGCAGGACGCGAATGCGCAGGAGGTGATGTGGATTGCGTTGTACAGCGACCAGCGGTCGACTCTGGAACTGACGGAGGTGGCGGAGCGGCAGTTCAAGGATCGGTTGCAGACGTTGCCCGGTGTGGGTGGGGTGAACCTCGGGGGCGAGAAGCGTCAGGCGATCCGGGTCCGTCTGGACGCGGCGCAGATGGCGGCGCGGCAGATCACGGCGGGCGATTTGATCCGGGTGTTTCGGGACAACAGCATTGAGCTGCCGTCGGGCCGGCTGGAGAACCTTCAGCGTGAGATCAGCGTCCGGACGCTGGGGAAGCTGGACCGGCCGGAGCAGTTCGAGGACCTGGTGATCGCATTTCGCAACAACGGGCCGGTGCGGTTGCGGGAGATTGCGCGGGTGGAACTGGGGGTGGAGGACGAGCGGACGGTGGCGCGGTTCAATCGAAGGCCCGCGGTGGGGTTGGGAATC
>JBBQIU010000031.1:0-10736 GCA_038325245.1 Verrucomicrobiota bacterium | reverse complement strand
GGAGCCGGAGCCGGGATGAAAGCCGAGCGAGGCGTTTTCCTCGGAGATGCAATGGGTGACATCGACGTCGTTGCTTTGCTGGAACGAGATGCCGTCGCCGTTGTAACGGCGAACGACGCACCCGTGGACAACCGCGCCGTGCGAGCGATAGAAGAAGATTCCAGCGCCGCGGCAGCCGTTGAGGTGGATGTTGTCGTCCTTGGAACCTTCGATGGTCAGGTTTTCGATCCTAGCGCCGTCGGCTTCATACCCGCTGATGACGGGAAAGACGGTGGCTGCCTGGGCCCCGTTCTCGACCATGCAATCGGCCATTAGCGGGCGGCTGATGGAGAAGGTATCCCCATTGCGGCCTGTAATGCGGGCGACGGTGGTGTGGAAGCCGCCAGCGTTCTTGTCCCACACCGCAATACCGCCTCCAACCTGAAATCCATCCGGTTTCGCGAGGGTGACCTGCTCTTCACCGAAGTCACCGTCGAGGGTCATTGGCGAGACGACGGACGGGGCCTTGCGCAGTACGGTGGCGTCGCCTTTGCCACGGACGGTGACGTGCGGGCGAAGGTGGAGGGAGTCGCGCATCAGGAATTCGCCGGCTCCGATGTCGACGGTGCCGCCTCCGAGAGCGGCGACGTAATCGACCGCCGCCTGAAGCACGACGTTGTCGGCTCCCGAAAGCATGGCGTTGGAACCGGGCGCGCCGACGGTGACCGCGGCATGATGGGTCATCGCGCCGTGCATGGCGCGGGGGAGTTGGCGGTGGGGGGTCGGTGGGGAATCCAGGGCTAGGAGATGGGACGGCAGGAGAATGGCGGCGGCGGCCAGCAAGGGATGGAGGGAGGGGCGCATGGAGGGGAAGGGGTCGGTGATCAGTGGTCGGAAGGTATCAGGTGGGCGACGGCGGGCGAGCGGGATTCGGAGGGGACTCCTTGGTGTTTGCCGGATCGGCCCGGAAAACCTCGGCTGGCGCGGGCGCTTGAGCTGCCTATACTCCGCACACGTATTAATTTTCAGAAATGAGCAACGTCCCGCATATCCCCGCGATCCGGCTCGGTCGGAACTACGAATCCCTCGACAAGGTGGAAGTGAAAGACCATCGGACCGGCGCCGTTCTGGCGGTGGTCTCCCAGGTGAATGGCGGCATCGTCAAACGCGACATGGCGAAGATCGCAGGCGCGCGGGAAGCGCTGCGAAAGTTCACAGTCTCGCAGTTGATCGATCTGTCCGCCAACGCAGGGGAGTTGTTCTTGAATGGAACCTTGCCGCTCGGGGACCAGGGGCACACCCAATCGCCGCACCAATACGTGGAGACTCTGAGCCTCACCAGCGGGCTTCCCCACGTGATGGTCCGGCGCAATGTGGCGAAGATCCATTATGCGCTCACGAACATGACCTTCGTGCTGAACGGGCTTTCGCGGGGGCTCGACCTCTCGGTGTTGGACCGGGGATTTGGGGAGCAGTTCGGAACCAAGCTGAGCTTCATGCCGACCTGTCAGGCGTTGGGCCTGGTGATGCCGAGCAATTCGCCGGCGGTAAATTCGCTCTGGATTCCGGCCGTTTCCCTGAAAACCCCCGTGGTGATCAAGCCGGGCAAGGAGGAACCGTGGACGCCGTACCGCCTGATTCAGGCCTTCATTGCGGCCGGCGTTCCCTCGGAGGCGTTCGGGTTCTATCCAACCGACCACGATGGTTCGGCGACGATCTTGAACCAGTCCGGTCGGGCCCTGATCTTTGGCGACAAATCCACGACCCAGCAGTACGCCAGTAATCCAGCAATCCAGATTCACGGTCCGGGCTGGAGCAAGTTCCTGATCGGCGAAGACTGCATCGAGAACTGGGGGGACTACGTGGATGTGATGGTGAGTGCGATCAGCGACAACGGCGGGCGCTCCTGCATTAACGCCAGCGCGATCGTCGTGCCGCGCCACGCCGCGGAGATTGCGGATGCGCTGGCACAGAAGCTGGGACCCGTGGGGCCGACGCATCCGGAGGACGAGAATGCGCGCCTGTCGGGTTTCGCGAATCCCAAAATGGCGGACTACATCGAAGGCCAGATCGAGGAGGGCTTGAAGGTCCCGGGAGCGGAAGACGTGACTGCAAAGTACCGAAACGGGCCACGCAAGATTGTGTTTGAGGGCGGCACCTACCTGCGGCCGACGATTGTGCGGTGCGACTCCTTCCAGCATCCCCTGGCGAACCGCGAGTTCCTCTGTCCTTACGCAAGTGTCGTCACGGCCTCGCCGTCGGAAGCGCTGGAGAAGATCGGCTATACGCTGGCCTGCACGGCGATCACCAAGGACCCGGCGTTGATCGCGCGCCTCGAGGCTTACCCTGAAATCGACCGATTGAACATCGGGCCGGTGTCGACGATGAAGATCTCGTGGGACCAGCCCCACGAAGGAAACATGTTCGAGTTTCTCTGGAAGCGCCGGTCCATCGAGAGGGCCTGGTGAGAACCCGCTACTCAGTCGACTTCGGTGAGCTCCCAGCCCGGGTGGGTCTGCCGGCTTCTGGCGGGCAAGAGTGTCCGCCCTCTTATGGTGTCGGCTTGGATGCATGATGGGTGCCAATGAAAAGGCGGGCCGGGTGGGGCCCGCCGTGGAAGCGTATTCCTGGGATGCCCGGGAGGGTCTACGACGACGTCAGCTTCTTCTTGGCTTCTTCGGGCACTTCAACCTTGGTCGTGCCAACGTCCTTGAACTCATGGACGGTGGTGCGCGCCAGGTCGCGTTCGCCGTTGCGGCCGCTGACGGTTCCGGAGACGTTGACCTGCATTTTTACGAGGGCGCCTTCCTTAACCCAGTATTTGACGGAGCCCTTGGCATTGCTGACCTCTGGGGCTTGGCCGCCGGGACGACCACGTCCAAGCGATAGGAGTTCCTTCGCACCCTCGGGCGTGAGGTCGCCGACGATGGCGCCATCGGCGGCTTTAAGTTCGACGGTTTTATTGGCGAGTTTGGCGGCGTCCGAGGCGGGCAGGGTGGTACGGAGGAGTATTCCGCCGCGCATTCCCCCACCACCTGCTCCACCGCCGGCCTGGGCAGCGGCCCGGAGTTCTTCGGCGGTATGCCAACCGGAGTCGGTCTTCACGACACCTTTATCTCCCTTGAGAACGGCGACGGTGGTATTGCCATTGCGTTCCTGGCTGATGACGGCGAATCCACCCTTGTCGGCCTTGCCCATGGTGACGCCTGGGGAGGCCTGAGAGCCCTCGATCGTGGTGGTGGTGGTCCACGTGTAACACGCTGCCTCGGAGAGCTTTGTGGCGGCGCTCTGGACGTCATCCTTGGGACCCGCGTAGGAGCAGAGGGCCGCGGCGGAGGCGAGAACGGTGATGAACTGGGTCTTCATGCGATGGATTTGACGATTCTTGCGTTGGTGTCTACCGGCCCAGACCGGGGAGGGAGCGACGCCCCGAGGGCGGGTTCCGATTCCTCCGGTGGTTGCCGATGGGGAATGAACATCATCGCAGACGGCACGTTGAAGGGTCTGGTTACGCGGATTTGTTCAAGTATTGTCCGGCACGAGGGCCGATGGGTATGCCGAGGTAGAAGGCCGAATGGCATTAGGAAATACTCTTATTGACGGAATGGGAGAGAAGGTGTCCCCATGCTAGTGGCGAATCCGCGTGGGTACGCCGCGCAGAAGAGGAGAATCAAACGCATGACCAATTTTTTTCAGAGAACTTCCGTGGCTTTGTCACTCGGGTTGCTGCTTCAAGCCGGCTGGGCAGCGCAGGCTCAAGTAGAGGGGGTGGAAGTGAACGTACGGACGGATGGGGTGACGGAGACTCAGACGCCCGCCGTGCTCGGAGCGGCGGCGCCCGTGCCGGAAACGTCGGCCGTTCTCAAGAAGCCGGCGGCGCCGAAAGACCTGAAGGTTGTGGAAGGATCGTTGCCGGGCTTGCCTTTGCTGGCCTTCGTTGATGAGCGGACCATGACCCGGCACGGGAATCTCCTCAGGGAATGGGAAGCGGAAGTGGCGAAGGATGGCTTGTTCGCCGTGGAATGGGTGGTGCGGCCCCGCGTTGAGACGTGGACATCGCCGAACCGGGTGTCCTCGGTGCGCGCCATCCTGACGGAGGTCCAAACGCGCAAGCCGTCTGCGGTGATGTTGTGGGGGGCGGTGGGTTGGATGGCATCGGGGACGTACGATCCCGATGGTCATGGCCCGCGAACGGCCTGGACCGACGTTCCATTCGCATCCGACGTGACGACGTGGACGGACACAAAGAGTTTCACGGTGACGTACCCCGTCGATTTGGCGAAGAACGCGCCCGGGGATGGGAAGTACGATCAGAAGTTCGATGTCGTGGCGGGAATCCGGGCGAAGCGAAGCGTGGGGCGTGTGGATTTCAGCAACATGACGTCGACCAGCGAGGCGTCGAATGTCGACGAAGACGAGGCGATGGAAGACTACCTGCGACGCAATCTGGCCTACCGACGCGGTCAGGGATTCGCGGACGAGGTTGTGTTTCTATCGTCCATCCTGGGCGCGTCTAGCAAGGACTGGATCAAGGCGACGGTCGCCGGACGCACTGTGAAGGATTTGGGGGGCGTCACGAATGGCCAGCCGTTTCCGGTCGCGGGCAAGCGTCTGTTCGGGATGTATACGTCGATCGTTCCGTACATGAGGGACGGGTTTATTGATGGCACGGGAACAAGGACTTCAACGATGTGGCTGGTGCTTTTCAAGAGCTACGGCGGCGATCCGTGGAACGTGGGGGAGACGGGTCGGCAGTACTTGAGGCAATCGTTGGTGGTCACGTGGGGAGGCCGCCATTGGATGCCCAACGGGACTACGGTCCACGAGGCCTTCATGCGTCATTCCTATCCTGGTTTGGGCTTTCTCGTGGCGGAGGACACACTTCTCGGGGATGTGACCCTGCGGCTCAACTAAGCAGGGCCTTGAGGCCCGTCAGAGCCGGGTCAAGCGCACGCGGACGCGAGATGGTTTGGGCGATTCGGTAGAGGGCCGATGCGGTGCCGCCTGAAAGGCGATGGCGGCACAGGCCAGGGTGCCGCTGATGAGCACAGCCGCTCCGGCAAGGTAGAGCGAAAGCGGGCGTGGAACCCATGGGCCGAAGCCCATGGCTGCGGCGAACGCCAGCAGAAGCGAGTCTAGGACCAGCACCAGGTAAATGCCCCCGCGTCCGCTGGGTTGCCGCGGTTCCGGAGGCGGGACGTAGGCGGGGCCGAAGCGGGGGATCCTTTGCAGCGCATTGAGTTGATCCACTGGCGGAGCCGATTCTGGCCTTGGAGGCGGGGCGCTGCGCGGGCCCGGAATCGAATCGGGGCCGTCCGTTTTGGAAGGGGACGCGACCGGAGGAGTCTTTGGGGCTTCAACGGTCCGCATTCCGGAGGAGTCGGGTGCGGTGCCAGCGGCACGGTCGACGGGGCGCGCCGGGCGCGCGCCATGTAACAGGTCTCCCAGACCACGGCCGAGGGCTTTCCGGGACACGGGAAAAGGTAAGTTATCCGAGGAACGCTTGGTGAAGGGCGCGAACGGCCTGATCGCCGAGCGCGAGTTGGATCACGACGGAGATTTTGATTTCGCTGGTGGAGATCATGTCGATGTTGATCTGTTCTTTTCCGAGGACCTCGAACATGCGGCCGGCGACTCCGGTATGGCTGCGCATGCCGACGCCGACGATGGAGACCTTGCCGATACCTTCGTCGGCCTGGACGTCGAGGAAGCTGATGACGGGGCGGATTTCGTCGAGCACCTTGCGGGCCTTGGCGAGATCGGGTTTGTCGACGGTGAAGGAGATGTCAGTGGCGGGGGAGCCCCCGGAGTGGCTGGCGCTCTGGACGATCATGTCGACGTTGATGGACGCGTCTCCGAGATGCCGGAAGATGCCGGCGGCCATGCCTGGCTGGTCGGGAACGCCGAAGACGGTAAGCTTGGCCTGGTTCTTGTCGAGCGACACGCCGCGGATGACGACGTCTTCCATGTTGCGGGTTTCTTCCTTCACGATGGTTCCCGGATTGTCATTGAGGCTGGAGCGGACTTCGAAGATGACCCCGAATTTCTTCGCGAACTCGACGGAGCGAAGCTGCATGACCTTGGCGCCCGCGCCGGCGAGTTCAAGAAGCTCGTCATAGGCGATCTCGTCGAGTTTGCGCGCCCCCGGGACAATCCGGGGATCGGCGGTATAGACGCCGTCGACGTCCGTGTAGATTTGGCAAAGGTCGGCTTTGAGTGCGGCGGCGAGGGCGATGGCGGTGAGGTCGGAACCTCCTCGGCCAAGGGTGGTGATTTCGCCATTGACGGTGCGACCCTGGAAACCGGCGACGATGACGACGTAGCCTTCGTCGAGGAATTTGTGGACCTGGCGTGGAGTGATGTTCTGGATCTTGGCCTTGGTGTGAACGCCGTCGGTGACAATACCGGCTTGGGCGCCGGTGAGGGAGACGGCGGGGATGCTGATGGCATGAAGCGCGATGGCGGCGAGGGCGATGGTCTGTTGTTCCCCGGTGGCGAGGAGCATGTCCATTTCGCGTTCGCTGGGCAGGGCGGTGATATCCTTGGCGAGCTTGATGAGGCCGTCGGTGACGCCGCTCATGGCGGAGAGGACGACGACAAGCTTGTCGCCGCGGGCGCGATATTCCGCCACGCGTCGGGCGACGTTCTTAATGCGGTCCGTGTTCCCGACGGAGGTTCCGCCGTACTTTTGGACAATCAGGGCCATGAGATGACCGGCCTTCGGGGGAAGCCAAGTCTGTCGGTCAGGTTCCACCCCGGGAGGCGGGAGGGGCGAGCCTGAACTGTGGACGCGGCTTCCGTGAAGAGGAAAAAGCGGGTCTTCACCGTGGCCACGGGTCGGATTTCCCTGCATTTTGGTGTCGTGCGACGGCTGTTGAGCGTGGGGTTACTGGGGGCCTATTTCCTGGCGGGGGGATGTCTCTCACCCGAGACCGGCCGCAAACTGTCGTGGCGGACACTCTCGCGTGGTCTGACCAGCGGGTTGACCGAACCCCGCCGCGAAGTCGTCCGCAGCGAGGTGGAGTTCCTGAAACTTTGGGCGGAACATGCGGCGGATGTGAATCGGCCCGCGCTGCCGCCTTCGGTGGATTTTGAGAGAGAGATGGTGGTCGTGGTGGCGATGGGCATGCGTCCGACGGGAGGTTATCTGACCGAAGTGGTGGATGTGGAACTGCGAGGCGGAGGGTTGAAGATCCTCGTTGGGGAGAGGATGCCGTCCGATGGCACCCTTCAGGTTCAGCGACCGACGCAGCCGTTTCAGTTTGTCGCGCTCCCGGCTGTCCAGGGACGGGTGACGTTTCGGCTGGTTCGGGAATCCGGGCGATCCGGAATGGAACGGAAGGCGCGACCGGGAGAGGAAGGGAGCGGACCCAGGCCGGCGAAGCCGCCGGTGAAACCCGCGACATCGCCGCGAGGTGCGGCCAGCGGGGCATGACCCTGGAGAGCGTGGTCAATGGGGCCGCGGGTTTTTGGCTTTCTTCGGGAATGGCTTCGTGTTGCTATAGCACGCTCCCGAACACCTGACCCACACGAATGTCCATGAAGCGTATCACGTTCTCCCTGCTTACGGATGCCGATCAGGCTGACTTTCAAGGCGCCGTCGCATTGCTTCGCAAGGCGCTGGCGGCGGGATGGAGCCTGAAGGCGTGTGAGACCGCCTATGTGGGAGGCTTGCCAGGAGGCCGGTTCGTCCTGGGGCTTGGGGCCGATCTGGAATCGATCGAGTTTCGTCTGAGCGATGCGGGCTATGCGGGTTTTGGGGATGCCCTGGGGGAGATTCGATCCCTGCCGGAGGTTGAACGCATCTGGTCGGGTGCGGAAACCGGGGACGAAGGCGGGCGGGGTGTGTTCCTGATCGGCGAGGCGTCCCGGACTCGCGTGGTGAAGTCGTCGCGCTCGGCGGCGGCACGGTCGTCGGTTCTGAAGGGGATGCGTGCGGCGGGGGAGGGGCGCCCGTCGATCTACGATCTGACCGAGGCCGCGGCATTGAAAGGACTGCGCGCAGGGCGAGGGGAGGAGGCCGATCAGGTGCGCGCTCTGATGGGACAGGAGTATTTCGAGTTGCTGAGCGACATGGCGCGTCGCGCGGAAACGGGGCCTTCAACGCGGGCGAAGAAGCTGGGAAAAGCCCTGGTCCTTCCGGGAATAATGGGATCCAAGCTCGGCACGCAAAAGAGCTTCCTGGGATTGGCGAACTACGACGACGTCATCTGGCTGGACCCGGTGGACATGCGTCGGGGGCGCCTTGCGGATCTGGCCCTGGGGAGCGGCGGGAAGCCGCGGAAAGGAACCCAATCGGTCGGGGTGCTCTATTCGTTCTACCTCCGGCTGAAGTTGAGTCTGTCGTTGGCGGGGTTCGATGCGGATTTCTACCACTATGACTGGCGCCGTCCCATTCGGGATCTGGGGGCTGAGTTCGCAGCGTTCCTGAATCGGCAGAAGGAGCCGGTCACGCTGGTGGCGCACAGCATGGGGGGGATTGTTTCAAGGGCGGCCCTTCGCGCGGGCGCCCGGGACGAGAAGGTGAAGCGCTTGATCATGATCGGCACACCGAACCATGGCTCCTTTGTTCCGGCCCAGGCATTGAGGGCAGCTTACCCGTTCCTGAAGACGCTCGCCGTGACGTTTGACCGCGACCTGGACACGGTGACGGACGAGGTCTTTTGCACCTTTGCCGGGCTCTACGACCTTTTGCCCGCGCCCGAGGTTTTCCGTGATTATCCGATCTTTGATGCGACGAAGTGGCCGAAGTCGAAGCCTCGTCCGAACCGGGAGTACCTTGAGGCAGCGAAGACGGCGCAGTCAGTGCTCGCCCCTGCGGATGAGCGGTTCCATCTCATTTGCGGGGTCGACCAGGACACGGTCGTCGGGGTGAAGCTGGAGGGGGACGAGTTCGTTTTTCTTCAGAGCAAGGATGGTGACGGTACGGTGCCGCGGGAATCGGCGGAACTGCCGGATTGTCCGACGCTGTACGTGAAGGGTTCGCATGGGATGCTGCCGAATTATGGGATCGTCTGCGACCTGGCGGTGGATCTGGCTCGGGAAGGCCGTACCGGGCGGGCGACGATTTCCTGGACGAAGCCGCAGGCGCCGGCGGAAGAGGTTCGGGAGAGTTCCCTTCGGCGGGCAGCAGACATTCCCGGGCTGACACGAGGGGCGGAGCCGAGTCCGGAGGCGTTGCGGGCCATCATGGAGCCGATCCTTGCGCTTCCGCCGCTGGATCGGACGGAGGCGGGCAAGGGCTTGGAAGGACCTGGCTCCCCGCTGCCGGCGGGTGGTTCGGGGACGTCTGGGACGGGTGGTCTGTTCACGGAGCAATTGAACGGGATCGTTCTCGGCCGCCATCACCAGCGTCAGCTTGAGGTGGCGATCTTCCCGGGAAGTCTGACCGATCTCCCGAGCCGGGCGTACGTGCTGGGTTTGTTCCAGGGGGTCGCTCCGGCGGGAGCCGCGCGCGCGGTGGATCAGCGGATAGGGAATGCGGTCAGTGATTTTGTGCAGCGCCGGATGCTGAGCGGTCGGTTGGGTGAGGTTTTCATCATGCCGAAGGGTCGGTCGTTCATATTGGCGGACCATGTCATCTTCGTGGGGTTGGGACCTTTCGATCGATTCCGCAAGACGGCGAGCGGGGAGGACGGTGTGTCCGGACGTGAAGGATCGGAGGGGGTGGAAGCATGCCCGGGTACCGAAGGGGGTGGGGACACGATGCGGTTGGTGTGCGAGAGCATCATCCGGACGTGTCTCCACGCGAACGTGGAGGAGTTTGCCACCATCCTGTTGGGGGGATCGGCGGCCGAAAGGACCGGGGATGCCATCGCCGTCTTCACCCGGAGTTTCCTGGACGCCTTGAAGGTGGCGGATCCACAGCGGCGCCTGCGAAAGATCACGCTTTGCGAGAACGACCCCCAGCGCGTGGTGGAGCTCCGGACCGAACTGATACGCCTCGCGACGACCGATCTGTTTGAGGACGTCGAGCTGGAACTCCGAGACCTGCCAGCGCCTACCGTTCCCGCGCCCTCCCGGGCGGCGGTCATTGTGGAGCGGCGGGAACGGCCCACCCCGATCTACCTTTTGACGCGCCTGTACATGCCGTCGACATCCGAGTCGGCGGGGGGGGGGCGGGAGCAGGGAGTCATGACGCTGGAGACGTCCCTGCTGCTTCCGAAGAGCAAGGGCGCCATACTCACCGAGCGGTGCCAGGTGCCGGAATCGATCAAGAAGGCGCTGGTGAGGAAGATCGGACAGGGAGGGTTTTCGGGGACGGTCCTTGAGGAGATCGGGCGTGACCTGGTGGCCATCGCCTTTAGCGACAAGATGCGCCTGGCCCTGGCGGACCTGGCGAAGAACTACCGGGATCGGCCCATGGTGGTTGTGCATGATCCGGTCGCCTCGCAGCTTCCGTGGGAGACGTTCCGGTTCGAGGATTGGCGTCCGGCGATTGAGGGCGGTGTCTCGCGCCAGCACCTGGATGCCAATCTCTCGGTCGCCAAGTGGCTTGAGGAACGGGCGGTTCAGCCGACGTTGGAGGTGCTGCTCGTCACCAATCCGACGGAAGACCTCGAGGGGGCTGAGCGCGAAGGGAACATGGTCCGGGAACTGCTAAGCAAGGTGGCCAATGTCAGCCTCACCGAACGTCGAGGACCCCAGGCAACGCGCCGTCAGTTGCTCGCGGACTTTCGGACGGGGCGGTTCGACATGATCCACTATGCCGGGCACGCCTTTTTCTCGCCCGACCATCCCGGGCGCTCCGGGTTGCT
>JBBQIU010000030.1:0-10746 GCA_038325245.1 Verrucomicrobiota bacterium | reverse complement strand
GGCCTCCACGAACAACTCCCGGCAGATCGCCTCCGACAAATAGGTCGAGTCCTGAACGGAGTTGTTCAGCGAGATCTTGCTGTAGCCGTGGAATTTCTGACCCTTGACGTGCTTGTTGAAATTCAACGTCATCGCCGGCTTGTCGTCGAAACCCCGGAAACTTCCCGCAGATCCCTTGAGATGCAGCGCCACATTGGTGTAGGTCCGCCCCCCCTCCCGGACCGTCGCAAGAACCTGGGGACGCTCCTGATGGGTTCCACCACCCCCTCCACCCCCTCCACCTCGACCCGGCCAGCCATTCCAGAAATACCCGCGCAATGTCTCGACGTCCTTTCGTCCAATCTCAATCTCCAACCGGTACAGGTCCTTCGGAATCGCCGTCACCGGCCGATACAAGGGCGTGGGCTCACGATGCCGCCTCCACTGGCCGTTCACCTCGTCACCCCGCCCCCCACCACGGTTGCCAAATCCGAATGCCGGCATCGACTCCGGCGGCAGCGTCCAGCGAACCCACGCCACCACCCCCAACACAATCCAAACCATCAGGCGAACCACGCGCCGACCCCGCGACAACGGTTTTCGTGCACGAAATAGTCCCATTGCATGCCTTCCGCTTGCGCCAAGGAGTCCGATTCAACGCGCTTCGCGCACCTAAACCCTCAGCTTGGACGGTGACCCTGAACACCGCCGCGCCGGAATCAACTCTCAACTCACAAAGTGCCGCGTCAGCCCCGGATCCTCGTCCTTCCGGTAACAAAACGTGTCCTGGCCGTGGTTAAGGAAGTCGTAGCCGGCCGCCGTCATCAGCCCCTCCGCATCCTTCTGCCTCTCGTGCAAAAGGACACTCTCATAGTTCAGAAAGCGGATCGGCGTCTGACCAAAGTCGATCGTCGACAGAATCTCGAACTCGAACCCCTCCACATCCATCTGCAGGAGATCCACCTTCGTCACCCCGTGGCGTCGGAGCAATTCCGCGAACGTCAGGCAGTTCACCGTCTCCTCGACCCGATGCTTGAGGTAGAACTCCTTGAGATTCGGATCGTTCTCGAAGCGGTCCCATAAGGAACCCATCCGGTCGTTCTTCAAGGAGCCCAACTGCAACAGCCAGTCCGGATACCCGTGGGCAACGGGATCGACGCCGAGCCGGTAGAACGTGGCCTCGCCCGTGCGATCCGCGATCGCGACGTTCTCACAGAACACGCTCGGGGCCCCGCGATAGTTCTCCACCAGCTTTGCGAAATGCTCCTTCACCGGCTCGACACATATCAGCCGGCCGCCGCTGCGGTTCAGCCGCTGGCTGAGCTTCGAATACAAGGGATCGTTCGGCGTGTTCCCCACGAATGCGCCCAACTGAACGACCGTAAAATCCGCTTCCTTCACGATCATATCCAGCGCCACGTGAACCGGATGCGGCCGCGGAGGACCTGACGTCAACCGACGCACAGCCGCATTCACCACGCGCTTCACTCCCCCCTCGCGGTAGGCTTGAACCACTTTGCTAAACATCGACAACTCCTCGTCCTTTCTCAGGCGCAGGCAACCCAAGGCGACCGCGGCGCTCTCCAATCCCGCCGTTCCATCACCCCACCTCCCAGCCCGCACGATACGACCCATTGATGATCGCCTCCGCCTCCGGCGCATTCTTCGCCTTGAGATTCGCTCCGTCCCACTGGATCGGCTTCCCGGTTCTCAAGGACAACACCCCCAACAGCAACAGTTCCGTCAACCGGGCGCCATACTCGAAATGACTGCTCGCGGCCGGCCCGCCCTTGCATGCGTCCACCCAGTCCCGGTGATGCCCCTTCGACCGCGCAATCGTCTTCGCCGGCGCTCGATATGTTTCGTTCCTGTCCTCAGGCAACAACATCGGCCGCCCTCCCAGCCCCGGGCAGATCATCACACCCTTGTCACCGATGAACATCGAGCCACGCCCCGGCATCTCCTGGTCCTCCGGCCAGCCTTCCGGTACCGGCGGACGCAACCCGCCGTCCCACCACATCGCCCGCACCGGCCCGCGCGCCGGCCCCTCGCCGCGCACCGCAAAATCCCAATACACCATCTCACTGTGCGGGGTGATCTCGGCATCCATCTGGCTCCCAGGCCGCGCATGCACCAAATGGGGATCCCTCAGATCCAATGCCCAGCACGCCGCATCCAGATCGTGACAGACGAAATCCCCGATCGCCCCCGCGCCAAATGCCCAGAAATCCCGCCAGCGCACGGGAAAATACGCCGGGTGAAACGGCCTCGGCTCGCGCGGTCCCAGCCACATATCCCAATTCAATCCCGATGGAACCGGCGGCGTCCCCTTCGGGAGCCCCGTGAGTTCTTTGTTCCACCGGGTCGCCCCCACCCACGCGTGGACCTCCTTCACCTTCCCAATCGCGCCCGCCTCCAAGTACTCCACCGTCTGCCGCATCCCGTCGAGCGAATGGCCTATGTTCCCCATCTGCGTCGCCACCCCGCTCTCCTTCGCCACCTGCGCCACCCGCCGTGCCTCCCGGATGTTGTGTGTCAGCGGCTTCTCGCAATACACATGCTTCCCCGCCCGCATCGACAGCACCGAAATATACGCATGCAGATGATCCGGTGTCGCACACAGCACCGCGTCCACCGCCTTCTCCTTCTCCAGCATCACCCGGAAATCCTCGTACGCCGCACACAGATGGTTGGGTGTCTTCGGCGCGTAATGCTTCTCGATAAACGCCTTCGTCGGCGCCCTCCCGCCCTCGCCGCGATAGTAGAACTCCTCCAGGCTGAACGACTCCGCCGGGTCGGCCACCGCGATGACCTGCACGTCGTCCAACTGGAACAACGATTGCAAGTTCATCCGCCCCTGTCCGCCGGCTCCAACCAGGGCGACGTTCACCTTCGCGCTCGGCGCCACAAACCCCGGGCCGCCCAGCACGTGCCGGGGCACAATATTAAACGCGAACGCCGTCGCCGTCAGCGCCGCCGACCGCTTCAGAAATTTCCGTCGTGATCCCCCTAAAACGGGGGAGGCGGACGATTCACGCAGGGATCCGGAGGGGTCTTTCCTGAAGGAATTCATGGCGGTCGGATGGTTTCCAGACACGCTGCCACAACCTCCGCCCCGCTGCCCAGCAGCCTTGTTCCCGAGATCAGTATTTGATCCGGATCATAGGAGAGGAGTTGACTCAGAGTTCGCCAGTAATCGCCGTCCCGTTCGTCCGCGAAGCCCGCCACCCACGCCGCCATCGAAATGATCCCGTGCTGCCTCAGCAGGCGGATGGCCTCGCGGTCGATGGCCTTCGTGCTTCCCTTCCGAATCGCCTCCAGCGTCCGACTTTGTAATACAAAGTGACAGACCCCAGCACCCCGTTTCGCGTTCATTCTTCCTTCCGGAAGGCGCCGCGGGAACGTTGCCCGCGTGGAGGGAAGAGAAAACGGAAACGCGCCGGCGGCGGACAACTTGTCCCCCGACCGGCGCGAAGTAAGGAAGTTCCCCGGTATCGATCGGGCGGAAGCGCGCTCGCCACCACCCATGAATTGAGATCTAAACGTCGGCCTGCTTGGAATGACTCACTCAGTTCTTCCGGCTGCGATGACGCGCCCAGGCGCCAGCGGCGAGAAGCCCTGCCATCGCCACGCTCGTCGTCATCGGCTCCGGCACTGCCGTCAGGAATCCGCGGATCTCACCGCCGTTCGCGAAGGAGGTATGGATGTTCAGGTAAGCCGTGCCGTCGTTGAACGAATCCAAGAGGAGTGCCGAAGCTCCGGCAACCGTACCACCGCCGAGTGTCAGGAACCCAGCCGTGTAGCTCCCCGTATCCGTCAGGTCGATGCTTTGGGAGTACGTGGCGCTCGTGACTCCGGCGGGAAAACCAGGCAACGTGCCGGGCGTGACCGCGACCCCAGCAATACCAGTGAAGGGCAAGGCCGTCGGTGCATGGATATGCGCAACCGTCGTCGTGCCCGTGAGTCCCAAGAACGAAAAATCAATCTGCAGCGTTTGATTCCCAAGATCATACGCAACCAAAGCAGATCCGGATCCCGTAGAGCCGTCCCCCTCGGGCGCCAGGGGTGTCGAGAACTGGAATACCTGACCGTGTGCACTCCCTGCCAGAAGCAGGGTTGCCAAACAGGGGAGCATTTTCTTCATGGCTATTGTGGTTTTAAGTTCCTTTGGCCCAACAGTTCGTCCACCTCGGCGGGTTTGCTGAGGTGGACGCGAGGCAGCCTAGACCACGGCCTAGTCGTGTCAAGGACACCGAATGGAGTACATCAACGCGGTAAATAGATGGGCACTGAAGCACATCGTTCCCTTGAACGCCCGAACACCCCGCTTGCGCCAATGGCCTGGAAAGCGTTTGAATCGTCCCCGCCAGTCGTCACGCCCCCATAGCTTAAATGGCTAAAGCTCGCGTTTCCTAAACGTGCGATCGCCGTTCAATTCGGCGTGGGGGTACCAACAATCGGGACGGTCCGGGCCGGCTCACGGTCCCACCGCCATCCAACGCTTCAGTACTTGTTGAAGGCTTCCATCCTGCTTGGCCTCCGCAAGGTATGCATTGGCCGCCGACAGCAGGGCGCCGTCGCCCTTCCGCACCGCCCACGCCAGCCGTTCTTCACTCAGCGAAATTGGAACCACGGCCAGCCCGTCCCCCGAATGCATCCCCCCCAGATGCCATGCCAGCGTCGAGTCGCTAATGAACAGGTCGATCCGCTTCCCTGTGAGCGCCTTGACCGCCGCCGCGCTGTCCGCAAACGACCGCAGTTTCGCGGCGGGAAAATCGCGTTGCACCAGGAACTCACCTGTGGTCGCCCGGATCACTCCCACCGTTCCTGGCGGGTTGGCAGGAAAACCCAGGGCATAGAGCGCCTGATCCGTTCGACGAACCAGCGCCATCTGGCCAACGACGAGATACGGCTGGGTAAAGGCCACGACGAACCCTCGCGCCGTCGTGATGGACATCGAGGAAACGATAATGTCCGTGCGCCCATCAGTGAGCGCCACGATCTGCTCCTTCCAAGGAAGCTCCACCCACTGGATCGGTCGACCCAGCCTCTTGCCGAGTGCCCGCGCCAGGTCCACTTCGCCGCCGACAAGTTCGCGCCCCTGCTTGAAGACCATCGGAGGAAAAATCGGGGAGACGCCTACCTTTAAGGGAGCGCCCTCGTTGTCAGCGGCCGCGAGCGTGGTGACGCCTCCAATGAGGGTCAGAAACAGGTACCCGAAGCAGATCCACCCGGCAGAAAAATGTTGGCGCATCATAGGATTCGGCCCCTTCCTGACCGAATTCCCGCGCGCCGTCAGCTTTCGAATGCCGGGACCGTTTGGCGTGTATCAACGCCTGGTATCGGTTGTCGAAGCGAAATCACCGGTCCCGCTTCAGAAGGTACTCCGCCAGTGCTTGCAGCGCGGGCGCACGACCCCGGAACGGTTTCAGGGCTGAAAACGCTTTCGCGGTAAGCTGCTCTGCAATCCGACGCGACGTCTCCAGTCCCACAATCGACGGATACGTCGCCTTCTCCGCCGCCAGATCCTTCCCGGCCGTCTTCCCCAGCTTCTCGCTCGTCTGGGTCACATCCAGAATGTCGTCGATCACCTGGAACGCTAGGCCCACGTGGTATCCGAAGTCCGTCAGCGCCTCCAATTGCGCCGGCGTGCAGTTCGCGCTCATGCCTCCCAGACGCACCGAACCGCACAACAACGCCGAGGTCTTGCGCTCGTGAATATACCGAAGCTGCGGGACCGAAAGCTTCTGACCCTCCCCCTCCAGATCCGCCACCTGCCCCGCGATCAGTTGCAACGACCCCGCCGCTTGAGCCAGTTCCCGCACCTGCACCGCCACCGAATACCGCGGCCGCTCCGGCGCCTGCGCAAGGACCTCAAACGCACTCGTCAACAATGCGTCCCCAGCCAGAATCGCGATCCCTTCGCCAAATACCTTGTGATTCGTCGGCTTCCCCCGCCGGAAGTCGTCGTCGTCCATCGCCGGCAGATCATCGTGAACCAACGAGTACGTGTGCACGCACTCCACGGCGCACGCAGCCGGCAAGGCGTCCAGAACCTCCCCGCCGCACGCCTCCGCCGCCGCAAGAACCATCGCGGGGCGTATCCGCTTGCCCCCAGCGAACAGGCTGTACCGCATGGCCTTATGGATAGTCGACGGCCGGACCGTCCCTCGGGGCAGGAAACCATCCAGCGCCGCATTGACGGTCTCCGTCCGCTCCCGCAGATAGCGTTCAAGATCAAATTGGGACCCCGTTCCGAGAGCGCCGGACGACGACGTGCGTGCCATGTCCGGCGACGTATAGGGAGCCCACCCCCCGCCGGGCAAGTGGTTTTCCACCAAGTTTGAGGTTGCCGGATTCCCCCCGGCCACTAGTCTGGCCGACCTTCGAAGAACCAAGGGATCTCCCCACCGTGAATTCCGACCTGATCCGCAGAGCCCTCGAGAAAGTGGGCAACCCCAATGTCCTCGTGAACCTCGTCTCGCGAAGGGTCCGCCAGCTTAACGGCGGCGGCGGCGGCATGGGTCGCCCACTCATCTCCGACACCGCCGGCCTCGGCGTCGCCGATATCGCCCTCGTCGAAATCATCGAGGACAAGATTTCCTGGGAACCGGCCCTCGACGAGATCGCCGCCGAAACCATCCGGAAAGGGCGCCGGCGCCAACCATCCGTTCACGATTGATCCTGCTGGCCCGGCTCGCCCAATGCGCCCGGCCGCGACCCGAACCCGCGCCCCGGCATCCCCCCGGGGCGCTTGCCTTTTCAACCCACGCCATGGCCGACATCGTCCGCAATTCGAAGGCTCGGCGGGACTATGAAATCCTCGAAACTTTCGAGGCCGGCATCGTCCTCCGCGGCACCGAGGTGAAGGCCCTTCGCGCCGGAAAAGCCCAAATTGCCGACGCCTTCGCCCGCGTCGAAAACGATCAAGCCTGGCTCCACAACGCCCACATCGACGAGTACGCCTGGGGCAACCAGAACAACCACCAGCCCAAGGCCGCCCGAAAACTCCTTCTCCACAAGAACGAGATCCGGAAACTCGCCGCCGCCGCCACCATCAAGGGCCATACCCTCGTCCCCCTCTCCCTCTACTGGAAGGCAGGCCGCGTCAAAGTCTCCATCGCCATCGGTCGCGGCAAACAGCAGTTCGATAAACGCCAGGACCTCCGCGAACGCGACTCCGATCGCGACCTCCAACGCGCCCTCAGTCATCGCCTCAGCCGCTGACCTTCTCATTTCGCCTGCAACTTCCCGCCGCGTCTTCGGGTGCTCACGACGCTGCGGCCGATCGATGGCCGCGGTGCACCAAAAAAGAGTCGGATCAACCTCGTTCACGTTTCACCATGAAGACACTCGCACGCCTCCTCTCGTCCACCGCTCTCGCCCTGGCCGTCCTCTCCACCCCACTCCGCGCCGAAGACCTCCCCGCCGGCTTTGTCGACTTCGGAACATTCACCCCACCCTCCGGCGGCGGCCAGTTCGTCGAGGTCAACGTCAAATCCAACCTCATCGGCCTCGCCGTCCGACTCACCGAGAAACAGGAACCCGAAATCGCCGACCTTCTCCGTGGCCTCAAGGCCATCCGCGTCAATGTCATCGGCGTCGATGACGCCAATCGCGCCGAACTCGGCGAACGCCTCTCCAAGATCCGCGCCGAACTCGAAACCAAGGGCTGGGAACGCGTCGTCGCCGTCCAGGAAAAAGGCCAGGAAGTCGGTGTCTACCTCAAACAACGCGGCGAGGAATCCATCGAAGGCGTCGTCGTCACCGTCCTCGAAGCCAACAAGGAAGCCGTCCTCGTCAACGTCGTCGGGGATATCCGCCCCGAAAAGCTCGCTGAGATCGGCGAGAAACTCGGCATCGAGCCGCTCAAGAAGGTCGGCAAGTTGACTAAGAAGTCCTGACCGATCCCGGTCGCCCCACTTCAAGAACCGTCTCGAAAGTAATAACCTCCGAGGCGGTTTCCCCTCCCACTCAACCGTCTCCCGACGCCCCGAGTCACGCCCCCTTCACTCCCTCCCGCCATGCAATCCATCGCCTCCCCCCATCCCATCGTTGCCGCTTCCCCGTGCCCAACGAACACCCCCGCCGCCCTTCGCGCCCAATCCATCGGCCGGCGCGGGTTCCCCTGGCACTGGCTCTTCATCACCTTCGGTGTCCTGGTCACCCTTTCCGCCCTGTTCGTCCTCGCCCTCCTCCTCTCCTTCCGCATGGGCGGCGAAGCCCGCACCCTCCGCCACGCCGTTTTCGCCGCCACCCCCGGAGAATGGAAACCGGAATTCGAGTTCGGCGTCGGTCGCCTCCCGGCCTTCCTCGCCCGGAACGGATTCCAACTCGTCGACCATCACCTCGACCTCCCCCCCGAAGCCCTCGCCGGCATCGCCGCCTTTCGCTCCGCCGACGTCGGCATCTACCACCGCCCCGCCTCCGCCCCCGCCCTGCCCCTCGCCGAAACCATGGTTCACGTCGACGCCGCCATGGCCGAACGCGACTGGGAACCCCTCGTGGCCGTTCAGGAAAAGGACGAGAGCATTCGTATCTTCGTTCCCCGTTCCCTCAGCCAGCTCGAGGACCTGCGCGCGTGCGTGTTTGTCATGGAACAAGACGAACTGATCATCGTCTCCGCCCGGCTCGACCTCGAACCCCTGATCGGTCTCATTCAGGCTAAACTCCCCGCCCGGCTCCTCCATCGCTGAATCGTCGCTCCCCCTTTTCCCGGCTGACCCCCGGCCACTTCGTCGATAGCTTCGGGGCCGTTCCATGTCGTCCCCCTCCGAATTCCCAGGCCCGGGTCAACCGTCTCCGCTGCTCATCCACCGACTTCTCGACCGCCCGCGAACCTGGGCCCCGTCACAGAAAATTATCTACCGCGACATCCACGAGTTCACTTACTCGGAGTTCTTTGAACGGGTTGAACGCCTCGCCCGCGTGCTCGTCGAACTCGGCGTCCGCCCTGGCGACCGCGTCGGTGTGGTCGATTGGGACAGCCACCGTTACCTCGAATGCTTCTTTGCCGTGCCAATGCTCGGCGCCGTGCTTCATACCGTCAACGTCCGCCTCTCCCCGGACCAGACCCTCTTCACCATTCAGCACGCCGGCGATACCGTCCTCCTCGTCCATCCTGACTTCTTCCCGCTCGTCGAGGGTCTTCTCCCTCACCTGAAATCCGTCCGGACCTACGTCGCCCTCCCGGATCACGAATCCGTCCCGGCATCGATCATCCCGTTCGTTGGCGACTACGAGGCCCTCCTCGCCCAGACCTCTGCCGGCTTTGAGTTCCCCGAATTCAGCGAAGACACCCCCGCCACCCTTTTCTACACGACGGGAACCACTGGCGAACCCAAGGGCGTCTTCTTCAGCCACCGCCAACTCGTGCTCCATACCCTCGCGGCCGGTCTGGGTCTCGCCGCCTTCCACGATCCCCTCTCCCTCCGTGCCGACGACGTCTACATGCCCCTCACGCCGATGTTTCACGTGCACGCCTGGGGCGTGCCCTACATCGCAACCCTTCTCGGCATCCGTCAAATCTACCCCGGCCGGTATGAACCCCAGAATCTCATCACCCTCCTCGCCCGCCACCGCGTCACGTTCTCCCACTGCGTCCCGGCGATCCTTCAGATGCTCCTCCACCACCCGGCCTCCGGAACCGTGGACTGGTCACTCCTCAAGGTCATCATCGGAGGCGCCGCGTTCCCCAAGGGTCTCGCCCGCCAGGCAATCGAACGTGGCCTCCGCGTGATGGGCGGCTACGGCATGTCTGAGACCTGCCCCATCGTCGCCATATCCCACATCAAGCCCGCCGACGCCCAAGCCGGCCCGGACCGCCATCTCGACATTATCACCCGAACCGGTTTTCCCGTGCCCCTCGTCCAGGCCCGCTCTGTGTCTTCTGACGATCAACCCCTCCCACCCGGTCCCGATCAGACAGGCGAACTCGTCCTCCGCGCCCCCTGGCTTGCCAAGGGTTACTTCCGCGAGGAGGCCAGGTCCCGCGAACTCTGGCGCACCGGTTGGCTCCATACCGGCGACCTCGCCTTCCTTGACGACGACGGCTACCTCCGCATCACCGACCGTCTCAAGGACGTCATCAAGATCGGCGGGGAATGGATCTCATCCCTCGAATTGGAGAACGCCCTCAGCCAGCACCCTGCCGTCAAGGAGGTCGCCGTCATTGGCATCGCCGATCCCAAATGGGACGAACGCCCCCACGCCGAAGTCATCCTCCGGGAGGGTTTCCCCGGTCATGTCACGTCCCGGGACCTGCTCCATTTCCTCCACGGATTCATCGACCGTGGATCGATCCACAAGCGGGCCATCCTCACCGAAATCCGCTTCGTCGATGCCATCCCGAAAACCAGCGTCGGCAAGATCAACAAACGCCAGCTCCGCGCCCAATTTCAGGAAATGTCGCGGAGCGACAGCGGAAGGTAGCCGGGCGCTCCAGATCTCGGATACCTGGGTCTCCGCGTGGGAGGAATGTGAGTGGATCAGACGCCTTACCTCGAAACCCGCGGGGCGAATTCCCGCTACCCATGAACCGACCAATCCCAGCTCCCTCTCCCGCCGGAGCGAAGCGCAGGTGGGAGAGGGTGGTTCCGCGCATGCGAAACCCTGGAGATTGGCCATTTTTCCGGTCTGGAATCCCAACGGGATTCCGTCCCAAAGCCCAGGGTTGGACCGCGAAGCGGGCCTACCCTGGGTAAACGACGTTTAATGCATCAACCCCAACGGGGTTGCGCCACCTGGACGCAACCCCGTTGGGGTTGT
>JBBQIU010000029.1:0-10827 GCA_038325245.1 Verrucomicrobiota bacterium | reverse complement strand
TCTCTGCTTGACGTGCCCACTCGCCAAACGAAGGATTTGCCTCGTCTTTCGGGTAGCTGCTCACAGCCATCCTGGGCACGGTAATCCCCACCCGACCCCGACGAAAACCAACATGAATAGACCATTGTTCGCCAAGGCGCTCATCCTTCTGACGGCCCTGGCGATCACCCTCACCCCTGGCTGCCGCCGCAAGCCCAAGGAACCGATCACCCCGCTGGGGTCCCGAACCGGCAATAGCGCCATCCAAAACCCGTCGCCCGGGGGGCTGGGGGATTCTACCGGCGGCTTCGCGGATACGGCGGGCACAGCCGGCACGGATCTGACGGGTGGCGGAGCCTTTCCCAGCGACACCAACCTCGCGCAGGCCGGCGGCCCGGTTAATCGCTCGCAGTACAACGAAGACCGCGCCCTGTTTGCCGCGAACACCGTGCTCTTCGACTTCGACAGCTCCGTCATCATGTCGTCCGAGCGGAGCAACATCGCGTCCGTTGCGGCCTATCTTATTTCCAGCCGGAATGCCGCGGTGGAGGTCGAAGGGCATTGTGACGAACGCGGCACGGAAGAGTACAACCGATCCCTTGGGGAGCGACGCGCCCTTGCCGTCCGGGAGGAACTGGCCTCGCTCGGCATCGACCCCAAACGGGTCCACACCATCAGCTTCGGAGAGGACCGTCCCGCGGTCGATGGGCACGACGAAGGCGCGTGGGCGCGGAACCGCCGCGGCGAGTTTGTCCTCCTCACGCCGCGCTGAAATGCCTCGTCCGACGTCCATGCCCGCTCCCTGCCCTGGAGATTGGGCCTTTACATCAGCCCGCCCTCAGCGAAGTTCACGCGGTAGAAAGGTTTGTACGCTATGAATTCCACACTCCTTGCCTTTTCTTTGGGCTGGGGCGAAATCGTCCTCATCTTGGTTGTCGTCCTGCTGCTCTTCGGCGCCAAAAAACTGCCGGAGCTGGCGAAGGGTCTTGGACAGGGCATCAAGGAGTTCAAGAAGGCCACGCGGGATGTCCAGGATGACCTCCAGCGCGCCATCGAAGACGAACCACCCCACGAACCACCCCGCCGCACTGTCGAGAAGCAGCCACAGCCCACCCCTGAATCCGCGCCGAGCGGCCCATCCACACCGGCTTAAGCCGCAGAACCCGGCACAGCCGCATGGCCGACGAGCCCCTTCCGTCCCCCAACCCACCCGAAGAGGAAGAGGAGGGGGGCGGACCCGTTAAGCCGTTTCTGGAACATCTGGAGGACCTTCGCTGGACCCTCCTCAAGGTGGTCAGCTCCATCGTCGTCGCGATGATTATCTGCCTCGTCGCAGGCCGACAGCTCGTCACGATCCTCAGCTACCCCCTCGTCAAGGCCCAGGAACTTAGCGATTCCGTGAATCACACCGCCGCGGTCCGCATGGGGTCCTCCATCATCGGGAAGATCCCTCTTAACTCCCTCGATACCAATACCTGGGGAACCAATCCCCCCTCCGCTTTCGAAGTCACGTTCCAGCCCGACGGCGACCGCCTGTTGTTCGTGCTCCGACCCGACACCAATGTTGTCACCGGCGGTAGCGGGGGCGAAATGGTGCTCCTGAAAAACTACAGCCCCATCGGCGGCTTCGCGGTCGCCCTGGAGATGGCCTTGTATGGCGGCTTCGCCCTCGCCTCTCCATTCGTCATGTTTTTCATCGGGCAGTTTGTCATCCCCGCCCTCAAGACCCGGGAGAAGCAGTTCCTTTACAGGGCCCTTGCCGTCGGTGTCGGCCTCTTCCTCCTTGGCATCCTCTTCTGCTACTTCGCCATCATGCAGATCACCCTGCTCGCCACCGTCCAGTTCTCCCAATGGCTGGGCTTCAGCGCGGATGAATGGCGCGCCGAGGACTACATCGACTTCGTCGTCAAGATGATGCTCGCCGTCGGACTGAGTTTCCAACTGCCCGTTGTCCTCCTGACCCTCGTGAAGGTCGGAATCCTCAGTTACAAGGCCCTTTCCAAATCCCGCTCCTATTTCGTGGTCATCAATCTCGTCGCCTGCGCCTTCATCACGCCGTCCGGCGACCCGATCACGCTTCTCTTCCTCGCGATCCCGGTTCAATTCCTCTACGAAGTCAGCGTTTTCATCGCCTGGATCTGGTGGCGCCGTGACGAGCGGGAGGCTGCGGCCCTCGAATCGACCGCCGCCACCTAGCACAACACGCGAGGGCGAGGGGTCAATAGTCGTACAACCCGCCATCGCGGCTATAGCCCCCCCGGGCCCCTCCGCCATAGCCGCCACCGTCGTCCTCCTCCCCTGCGTCTCCCCCCATCATGCCGCTCAAGACGTCGCCCATGTCGGCTTCGATCTTCTCCGGATCTTCGCCCTTCTCGAGCCTGCGGATCGCCACGTCGAGTTCCTTCGGCACTGCCCCCGCCGGAAGGACCTCCTTCATTTTCTTCATCATGTGCGCCACGTGGCGCGGGTTGTTCTCATCGAGATGGCCCATGTCCCGTTCCAGTTCCGACATCACCCTTTCCATCTTCGCTTCGTCAATGTCGGGCATCGGCTCGCCCTCCCCCGCACCCGCGTCGGAGACCGTCGGTTCCGCGACACCCTTCAGCATCGCGAACCCGCTCAATTGCTTGACCATCTTCTTGGAACCACACTTCGGACAGGACGGAACCCGGTCGGGTTCGACGCGTTTGGACAGGAAGTTGTAGATGCGCCGGCACTTAGGGCAGGCAAATTCGTAGATCGGCATAGCCTCGTTTCCGGTTGCGTTGTGTCCACTGCGGACGACAGGAGTCAATCGGAGCCGGAGCTCCTTGGAAAGGCATCTCCCACTCCCCGACCGGCCTTCAATCGAATCGCACCGGCAAATCCACCACCGCCCGCAGGCGTTTCAGGTAGTCGTCCCGGCGGATCTCGCAACCGCCCAGCGACGACGTCACGTCGGTGATCATTTGGATGTCGAAGAGCCCATATCCCCTGGCCAGGAGGTGATCGTGCAGATGAACCAGCGCGACCTTGGAAGCATCGTCCGCCCGGTGAAACATCGACTCCCCCGCAAAGAGTCCCCCAATCGCCACACCATACACGCCGCCGACCAGGGCATCCCCCAACCAGCACTCCACGCTGTGAGCCGTCCCCGCCCGATGAAGTTCCGTGTAGGCGGCGACGAACTGCGGGGCGATCCAACCGCCCGGTCTCCGAACCGTCGCGCACCCGGCGATCACCCCCGCAAAGGCCGCGTTGCGCGTCACGCGGTACCGCCCCTGCCGGACCGTCCGCCGGAGGCTTCGTGAGACGTGGAGGGAGCCCAACTCGATGATCCCCCGAGGATCCGGCGACCACCAGGTTACGGGATTCACGGTCCAGGGAAACAACCCGGATCGATACGCCATTCTCAGACGTTCCAGCCCAAGATCCCCGCCAAACGCAACCAGGCCGTCGTAGGGTCCTCCGACGACCGCCCGATTTGGGTCTGGGAAGCCGTCACCCTCATCCAGTCGAACCGGCTGTCTCGCCATGGCACCAGGGGTATTAAGTCTTCACGGCTGCCCGCCCGGTGGCCGATCCGGATCCCCGTGCAACGCGTGGATCAAGACCATCTCGAACTGCCCGGTCAGCATCATCAGGGCATGGAGCGGGGCCGCCGAAAGCGAGGACTTCTCGTTCTCTTCGGCGTCGAGTTCGGCAGGTCGGCCGAGCTTTACCCACGAACTGACCCTGAGTTCATTCAGCACCTGGAGGAGGCGTTCGGTATCTTCGGCGTCAAGGACCAGGCGCCAGTTCGTTCCAGCCGGCGAAAAGGCTCCGCCGTCGCAAAGACGCCGGGACAGCCACGCCGACAACTCCGTCTTCTGCTCGCGCAAGGTCTCCGCGAGGAGCTGGGTGGCATCCTCCAACCGAGGTTCCGCCAACCTGGAGAGGTGTGCTCCGCCGTCCTTCCGCAGCGGGTAGAAACTGAGCAACCGCTCGAGAAGGGTCTTCTCGCGGCCGCTCATTCGAAAGACAAGGCGTTCGCCCTCCCGCTCCAACAGCTTCATGCCGGCTTCTCCATGGTCGCTTCGAGATGATACGACTGGAGTTGGTGGACGTAGTACTCCGCCTTTTCGAATCCCTCCCTCGCCACCACGCTCTTTCCCTTTTGATGCACCTCCAGCATGTGGGTCTCGGCTTTGGTCTTATTCCAACCGAACACTTTCATGAACACATGAGTGACGTAGTCCATCAGATTGACCGGGTCATTCCATACGATCACCAGGAACCCCGGATCAAGGGCCTCCTTCTCGTCCGTCTTCTCGCCCACCGTACGCTCTGGGACGACCACTGGCTGTACCGTTTCCGCCACGGCGGCACCCTAGTGCCGTCCACACCCCCGGCGCAAGGCCCCCCCGGCAGGGGCTCCATGAACCGACCCTTCCCAGATCCCTCTCCCGCCCGAGCGAAGTGTAGGTCGGAGAGGGTGGTTCCGCGCACGCGGAACCGGGTGAGGGCTCTCCCCCCGGCTCATGGGCCGTGAGCATGGCGCCCACGCCAACGACGCCCTCCATTCAATCCAACGCCACCCGTCGCGCCTGGCGCCGTTCAAATCGAAGACACTCGCGAAAGCCGGCCTCCCTCGCCAATTCCACCGCCTCCCGGAACGCCATGCCCACCTCGCCCGGTTCATGCGCGTCGGACCCGAACGTCAATCCCACGCCCCGCGCCGCCGCCATCTTCAGGAATCCCAGGCTCGGATACATCTCCCGGCAGTCCTTCCGGAGCCCCGCCGTGTTGATTTCAATCGCCACCCCCCGCTCGGACGCCGCCTCGAGAAAACCCTCAAACAACGGCGTGCAGTCACGCGTCGGAACGAAGCGGAATTTCTTCGGCAGATCGGGATGCCCGATGATCTGAAACAACCCGCTCGCCGCCGCCGCCGTCAACCGCTCGAAGTACGCGCTCCACACTGCGAATGCATCCCGCGACCGCCACTGGTCCACCTTGCGCGGATTGTCGATGTCCCACCCCCCGTCGATGTAGTGCACCGAACCGATGAAATAATCCCACTCATGCCGCGCCGCGAGTTCCCGAATCCAGGCCTCGTGTCCGGGAATGAAATCCACCTCCAACGCCGCCCGGATCCGCAGACCGGGAAAGGCCGCCCGCGCGGCGTCCAGACCCGCCAGGTACTCGTCCATCTTGGACAGGTCCATGCGCCAATCGTCAAAATCGTCGCGGGGCATCGGGTTGTGTTCGGAGACCCCGATCTCCGTCAAACCCAGCTCCACCGCGCGGCGTGCGAGATCGGTGGGAACACCCTCCGCGTGATGGCAGAGGTGGGTGTGCATGTGATAGTCGGCAGGCAACGGCACGCGGTGAGCCTAGGCAGGGTGAACGCCATGTCGAGACACGGACTTGCCGTACGCCCGTGCAGCCCCGCGTTACTAGGATTAAGAAATGGAACCTTGTGCTGATCCACGCTTCCAGGGCCGGGGATCAACCGACAACCCGGGGATGCACGGCCCATGCGCTTCGCCTCCTTGCGAGCCTGCGTCCGCCATTCCGCAGATTGCCACCCCGCCACTTCCTCGACCAGACTGCCCCCGTGCATGTCCACCTCCTGGCCCTTGCCCTGGGAATCCTCCTCCTGTTTACGGCCTGTGGCCGGCCTCCCGCCGCGTCCGTCGACGCCCGTCAGGCAAACCCGCCCACGAGCTTTCTGGATGATGGACGTCCCCAGGTCGGCCTTCCGCGCATCAAGCTGTATGTCGGCCCTGAGATCCTCAACACGGAGCTCGCCCTGACCACCGATGCCATCCAGAAGGGCATGATGTGGCGCACCAACGTCCCCGAAGACGAGGCCATGCTGTTCGTGTTCGGCCGCACCCACCAGACGGCCTTCTGGATGAAGAACGTGCCGATGAGCATCGACGTCGCCTATCTCGACCCCGAGGGCATCATCCTCGAAGTCCACCGCCTCGAACGGATGAACACGAATCCCGTTCCTGCCAAGTCCGACCGCGTTCAGTTCGCGCTCGAAACCGCCGAGGGCTGGTTCCAGCGCCACGGCATCCAACCGGGAACGGCGGTCCGGACGGAACGGGGTTCCCTGCGCGAAACCTTCTTCTCAAAAAAACCCTGACCCAACCCATCATGCGCATTCTGGCCATCGATCACGGAACCGTCCGCATGGGCCTCGCCGTCAGTGACGAATTGGGGATGCTCGCCCATCCACTCGAAGCGCTGCCGGCCGAACCCGTCCCCGCGTTTCTCGACGCACTGAAATCCCTCATTCGAGAGCGTGAGGTCGCCCTCCTCCTTGTCGGGCTCCCACGCAACATGGACGGCTCCAGCGGGCCCGCCGTGCAGAAGGTCGAGGCCTTCATCCATCTCCTCCGCGAGACTATCCTGATTCCCGTGCGAACCTGGGACGAGCGCCTGACCTCGCTCCAGGCGCACCGAATGCTCGCTGAAACCGGAAAACGGGAGAAGGAACGCCGGGGCAGGATCGATTCGTCCGCAGCGGCCGTTCTCCTCCAAAGCTACCTCGACGCCCTGGCCTCCGGGGCCGCCGGGATCGTCGAGGCATGAAGCCGGTACGCCTTCGACTCGTCCTCGCCTTCGACGGGACCCGGTACCAAGGATGGCAGACCCAGAAGAGCGGTCAGGGCGTCCAGGAACTCGTCGAGATCGCTCTCCGCCGGTTGTTCCCGGGAGCAGGCCCTCTCCACGGTTCCAGCCGGACCGATACCGGCGTGCATGCCCTCGGCCTCGTCGCCCATGTCGACATCCCCCGCGACCAATGGCGCATCCCGCCCTGCAAGCTCGTTCTCGCCCTGAACGCCCACCTGCCGGAGGACATCCGCGTCTTCAAGGCGAGCCGCGCCCGAGGTGATTTCCACGCCCGCTTTGACGCCAAGGGGAAGGAGTACCGCTACCGGATCTGGAACGGGCCCGCCATGAACCCGCTCCTGGCTCACACCGCGTGGCACATCCCGCGCCAGTTGGACCTGGACGCCATGAAAACCGCCGCCGCCCACCTCGTCGGCCGCCATGACTTCGCCTCCTTCACGTCCAATCCGGGCTATGCCCGCCCCAACACTGTTCGCACTCTCTTCCGCTGTGAAATCCATGGTCGCGGCCCGGAGATCACCGTGCGCATCGAGGGCGACGGTTTCCTCTACAAGATGTGCCGGGGAATCGCCGGCACCCTCGTCCAGGTAGGCCTCCAGCGCATTTCTCCGGACGCGATTCACGCCATCCTGGCCCGAAAGGACCGCCGCATCGGGGGCATGACCGCCCCACCCCATGGACTCACTCTCTGCCGCGTTTTCTACCGGAACTCCGGATCGGCCGTGGAGAGTCCCCGCGTCGCGGACGAGCGTTCAGGAGATGGGGAGTAAGGATCGATTCGAGGTATTGCGGCAGGGCACACCGTTCGGCGCATGCTTCCATGCATTTCTCCCTTCGCGTCTCCGCGTGGGTCAGGACGGGATTATCCCGCGAGAGCATGGCCCGTCACGGAACGATCAGCAGATGCCGGTTCGCGATCCAACCGCGGCGGCCCGTTCCATCCCGCACCTCCATCCAGACTCCCTTCCGATCTGTCACCACCAGTTCCGCTCCGTCGGTGAGAGTGAAGGCAGCCTGGGCTTCCTCGAGGGGGCCAAACCGAACGGTCGCCTCGGGCGCGATCACCACCGCGGCGATGCGTTGATCCCGCGATTTCGCGGTCCATGCCGCGATCATCAGCACGGCCGCCACAAAGGCCAGACCCCAAGCCCAGGAGGCGCCCGTCCCTCGAAACCTCGGCACAAGCTCGCGCATCAACATCCAGCCGAACCAAACCCACACGCCCGCGACCGCCGCGACCGCCCACTCGTTTGGTGTCAGCAGCCCCAGAGTTCGATCCAGGGAATCCACACGAACCGTTCCCATCTCCCCCACTTTCGACCGCACCCAGTTCAGGTTCGCTGTGACGTCCGGATCCCGCGGCGCCAGCACCCAAGCCCGTCGGTAACTGGCAATCGCCCGCCCCTTTTCGCCTGCCCTGAACCATGCGTTGCCTTGATTGAATAGGACCGCGACCGTGGCCACGCCTTGAGTTGCCAGATTTTCATAGGCCGCAGCGGCTTCCCGGAATTTGCCCTGCTCGTACAACCGCGCCGCCGCATCGAAGGCCTCGGCATCTTCCGCCGCCCGCACACCCAGTGCCCCGCCCGAGGCCATTCCCCACACAAGCACCACCCAGGACCACCGACGAAGCCATCGCCCGATCCCGTCCGTCGGTCGCATCTGCCAACAGGCCGTCGCTCGGCCCAACCGAAGCGGGTCCATCATGCACCTCAGACCGGTGTCGCAGCCTTCGCGCCCTTCACGGAAGGTTCGCGCCGCGGAAACAAGGGTTGCGGTTCCCCGAGAAGCTGGCCCTCCATCATTCCTCCCCAGCCCGTGCCTTCGAATCGATCCGGAGTTCCCGGCAGTCCAAGTTGCGCATAAATCTTCGATGCTGTTTCCGGAATCACGGGCCAGAGCAGGACGGCCAGAATCCGGCAGACCTCGACCAGGCTGTAAAGCACCTCGTCCAGCCGGTCCGATTGCGAGGGATCCTTGGCCAGTTTGAAGGGCGCTGTTTCCTCTACGAATTTGTTCGCCCGATTCACCAGTTCCCACGTCGTCACCAGCGCGCCCTGCAACTCGAAACCCCGATACGCGGCCTTGACCGCCTCCGCCACCCGCTGCGCATCGGCCGCCAACACTTCGGATCGCTTCGGCACCTTCCCGCCCCGATAGCTCTTCACCATCTTCAACGAGCGATTCACCAGGTTGCCCAGCCCGTTCGCCAATTCCGCCTGATACCGCGACGCAAATCCCGCGTCGGTCCAATTTCCGTCCGGTCCCAGGTCGAGTTCCCGCGTCACGTAGTATCGAAAGGCGTCCACTCCCCAGTCCTGCACGACGACGATCGGATCGACGATGTTGCCCGTCGTCTTGCTCAATTTACGGCCGTCCTTCTGCCACCAGCCATGCGCGAGCACCTGCCGGGGCACCGCAAGCCCGGCCGCGCGCAGCATGATCGGCCAGTACACGGCGTGGAACTTGAGAATGTCCTTCCCGATGACGTGCACCGCCGGCCAGAGCGACTCGGTCTCCGATCGCACCGGCATTCCCAGCGGCCCCGCCGCCCCGGCATCCCCCATTGAAGCCGGGACGCTCACGTAATTCGTCAGCGCATCGAACCACACGTACGTCACGTACTCGGCATCGAACGGCATGGGAATGCCCCAGGCCAGCCGCGCCTTGGGACGCGAGATGCAGAGATCCTCCAACTCCTCGTTGCGCAGAAAGCCCAGGACCTCGTTCCGACGGTAGTCTGGCCGGATGAAGTCGGGATTCGACTCGATGTGCTCGATCAGCCACGCCTGATAGGGCTTCAGGGGGAAGAAATAGTTGCTCTCGAATAGCGTGATCACCTCCCCGTAACCGGCCGGAAAAGTCCCGTCCGGCAGGCGATCCTTGTCCGTCAGGAACGTCTCCTCCTTCGGGGAGTACCACCCCTCATAGGTCCCCACCCGGAACTTCCCCTGTCCATGGAGCTTGCTCAGCATCGCCTGAACCACCTGCTTGTGGCGCGTCTCCGTCGTCCGGATGAAGTCGTCGTTGCTCAGGTTCAGAACCTTCGTCAACCCCTGCCAGGACACCGCCAGTTCGTCGCAATAAGTCTGTGGATCCTTGCCCTCCGCCATCGCCGCCTGCTGAACCTTCTGGCCGTGCTCATCCAGCCCTGTCAGGAAAAAGACGCGTTCCCCCATGCTCCGACGGCTCCGGGCGATGACGTCCGTCACCACCTTCTCGTAGGCATGCCCCAGGTGAGGCTGCCCGTTCAGGTAATCAATCGCCGTCGTGATGTAGAACGGATCCGACATCGGACCGGCAGTGTGTCGGACCCCGACACAAGTTGGCAACTGCCGGACGGCCCAGCCTTTGCCCGCCTTTTCGCTTCCCGATGACCAACCCTCCAGCAGACCATGCGCCCGCTGCACTCCCCTATGAGCGCCCACGATTCCAACGCCACAATGGCGGTCTTCCTCGATCTCGAAAACGTCGCTCTCGGAGCCAAGGATGCCCACTTCCCCAGGTTCGACATCCAGAAGATCCTCGAACGCCTCCTGCTCAAGGGTCATATCGTCGTCAAGAAGGCCTACTGCGATTTCGATCGTTTCAAGGAGTTCAAACGCGACCTTCACGAAGCCGCCTTCGAGTTGATCGAAATCCCCCATCTCCGCCAGTCGGGCAAGAACTCCGCCGACATCCGGATGGTCGTCGACGCCCTCGACCTCTGCTACACCAAGGGTCACGTCGATACGTTCGTCATCATCAGCGGGGATTCCGATTTCTCCCCGCTCGTCAGCAAGCTCCGCGAGAACGCCAAGAAGGTGATCGGCGTCGGCGTCAAAAACTCGACCTCCGACCTCTTCATCAAGAATTGCGACGAGTTCCTCTATTACGACGACCTCGTGCGGGTCGTTCGTGCGTCGGTTCAGTCCCGCCCACGGGCCGCTGCGAGCCGATCCGCGTCCCCCTCGTCCACCGCCGCCGCCACGGGTGCCCCGTCCACGGGGTCCTCGCCGACCTCGCCTCCTGATCCTCATGCCGGACCGTCACTGGAAAAGGCCCTCGTCATGGTCGCCGAGACCCTGGATGCCCTGACGGAAGAACGGGAGGAGGACGAATGGATCTGGGGCTCGATGATCAAGCAGGCCCTCAAGCGCCGAAATCCTGGGTTCAACGAGCGCGCCTATGGCTTCCGCTCCTTCAACGAACTCCTGCACGAGGCCCAGCAGCGCGGTCTACTGAAACTCGAGGCTGACGAAA
>JBBQIU010000028.1:0-10933 GCA_038325245.1 Verrucomicrobiota bacterium | reverse complement strand
CCCCCTTCGCGCGAAGCTCCGCGCCTTGCGGCGGAGTCTCTCGGGCCCCATCGTCCGGGCGTGGCGATTTCCAAGGACAAGTTCGTCTGTCTCCCGGAGCCCGGGACGGGCGGGAGCATGGGAACGCAGCAGAAAGCCCTGCAGATCAACCTCGACCCCACGAAGTACGGCGCCTTTGCCGAAATCGGCGCCGGACAGGAGGTGGCGCGTTGGTTTTTTCGGGTGGGTGGCGCCTCGGGAACGATCGCCAAGACGATGTCGGCGTACGACATGACCGTGAGCGACGCCATCTATGGTCCGAGCGAACGCTACGTCAGCCGATCACGCCTGACCCAGATGCTGGATCACGAGTATGAACTGCTCGTGCAACGGCTCGCGGCCCAGCGCGGCGCGACGACCCGTTTCTTCGTCTTTGCCGACACCGTCGCGGCCCAGAGTTATCAGAGGCGGGAGGAATGCCACGGATGGATGGGGGTGCGCTTCCAGCACGAACCCGGCGCCGAAGCGTCCGCGGTCATCGTCCACGTTCGCATGGTGGACCGCGAAAACCTCCAGCAGCAGGAGTCGCTGGGCATCATGGGGGTCAATCTCATCTACGCCGCGTTGAACCTGCACTCGAACCTGGACGAATTCCTGCGGTCGCTGTCGGACGACCTCGGCCCCACGCGGGTCGAAGTCGACATGGCGAAGTTCCAGGGACCCGCCTTTCCCAACTGCGACAACCGGCTCGTGAGCCTGAAGCTGGTCCAGTTCGGACTCACCAATGCGGCCATGTTCACCGCCGACGGCGAGGTGGTTCAGGCGTCGGAAGTCCTCCATAGGAAAAACATCCTTGTCGAGCGGGGCACCTTCCGTCCCCTCACCAACGCCACACTCGACATGCTTCTATGTGCCCGGGCGCAGTTCATTCAGGAACCCGGCGTGCGTGGCGAGGACCTCCTCGTTCTGATGGAAATGACCCTCCACAACCTGCTTGAAGGGGGGACCATCGACCCTCAGGACTTTCTCGATCGGGTGGATCTCCTCGGGACTGTCGGCAAGACCGTTCTTATCTCCGATTACGGGGAATACCACCGGCTTGCCGCCTACCTTTTCCGGTACACCAAGCAGAAGATCGGCATCGCCATGGGTGTGCCGAGCCTGCGGGAGATTTTCGACGAGAAGTACTACACCGATCTGGAGGGTGGGATCCTGGAATCGTTCGGCCGCCTCTTCAAAAACGAGTTGAAGCTTTATGTCTATCCGCTCCTGGATCCCACGACAGGCGCCGTTATCACCGCCGGAAATCTCCGGGTCGAACCCCATCTCCGGCACCTCTACGAATACCTCGTCGAAAACCACTACATCCAAGGGCTCCGGGAATTCCATCCTTCCTACCTCCCCATGTTTTCCAAGGACGCACTCACGCGCATCCGGTCCGGGGACGCCACCTGGGAATCCATGGTCCCACCCCAGGTCGCCCAGCTCATCAAGGAGCGGCGCCTTCTCGGATACAAACCACCCGTCTAGGAACCGGGCTACTCGAGAGATTGCTTCGTCTTCGCCATCAAGTCTGCGAGTTCTTCCCGGAACGTTTCCTTCGACTTCTTGGTCATACGATCGATGAAGAGGACGCCGTTCAAGTGGTCCACCTCATGTTGAATCGCCTTGGCGAGCAGGCCCCCGCAGCGGAAAGCCACCGGGCGCCCGTCCGCTCCCAGGGCCCGCACTTCGATCGACTCGGGTCGGGTGATCTCAGAGAAAATCTCCGGAAAACTCAGGCAACCCTCCGGCCCCGTCACCGGATCCCCTGCGGGCTGGATGTGCGGGTTGACCAGGACCAGCGGCATCGCGGCCTCCACATCAGCGGGCTGACCCTCCCGAAAGAGCGTGGACGGCCGATCCGTGATCCCGCGAACATCCACGACCGCCAACTGGAGTGCCCGACCGACCTGTTGGGCGGCCAGGCCGATTCCGTTTGCGTCGTACATCGTGTCGACCATGTCGGTGATTAACTGCCGGATCTCGGTGTTCAAGACCTCCACGGGAACCCCCTTGCGGCGCAATGCGGGATGGCCGTAGCAGACAATGGGAAGAATCATGGGGCCGCGATCGTCACCGGTCGGATGCCAGGGAACCCTCAGGCGGTTGGCCAGTCCCGCATCAGACCCACAATGTCCGAGACGGCCGGGCTGTGCCCCGTGCGGACGTAAAAGCCGCTCGTGCTCACGCCGCACAACAGGGACTGCGCATTGGTCAGACCCAGCAACTTCCCGAGAACGAAGCCTGAATTGAAATGATCTCCCGCGCCGGTTGTGATCATCGGCTTTGAGACGAAGGGTCCGTCCACGTCGTCGACCACCCCTCCGCTGCAGGCCAGCGCATGCCGCGTGGGGTGGACCACGATGGTATCCACCGCAACCTGCTTCCGGATGGCGGCGGTCAGGGCTTGGATCCCGGCGCGGCCATGGTCGTACCCAGCCAATCCCAGGACCTGGCCCACCTCAAACGCCTCCTTCTCGTTCAGGCCCAGGATGCAGTCGAAGTGCTTCTGGAAGGCCACAATGAGTTTCAACGCGTGTTCCCGCTCCGCGAGCGGGCGCTTCTCGGGGTCGGCGAGATCAAAGAACATCCAGCGCCTCGGCCCGTTCAGATGGGGGCAGATCTCACGCTGCATCGCATCCCAGATGTCGCTCATGTACGGGAGCATCGTCCAATTCACGAAGCCCACGAGCGAAGCCTTGGCCATCTGCTGCTCCACCAAGCCCCGCTTGCCGTGCCGGTTGATGTTGTCCCATGTCACCTCCGCCAACGGAAACATCTTGCCGAAAAGCAGCTTTCCATCCTCGAACTCCAGTGCATCCGTGCGGCCTGGATCGGCGATGGTGTGGACCTCGGCGCGAGTCGCAAATTCCTCAAAAACGGGATGCAGCGTCGGAAACCCCAGCGCCCCCAGGTAAGCGACCTTCACCCCAAACGCGGCGAGCGCGTTCGCCATGATGGGACCATTGCCGCCCAACTTCGTCCGGGTGGTCACCAGCTCCACATTCGTGCTTCGGCCCGCCGCCGCGCTCATCCGCTCCGCCAGCGACGATATCGTGGGAATCCGGGAAAAGGTCCGTGCATCCCGGCGCTCGTCTACCACCGCGATGATCTCATCCACGAACCCGTCCAGACCGAGAAACGCGGACAACTGGGGGATCCGACCGGCGACCGCCTCGACGGCCGTGGCGCATTCGCTGCGGAATTCAGGGGTGTTCATCGTCATCTTGGGAAAACGGTCTGTTGGACTTCGTTCAGTCCAATCGAACCCCGACAATCTCCAGCACCCGCTCGAGTTCATCATCGGAGAAAAAGCGGATATCAATCTGCCCGCGTCCCTGCCGGTAGCGGAGCGCAACTTTGGTCCCGAAACGCTGCCGGAGGCGATCTTCCAACGCCTCGATATGGGGATCGCGAACTGTGACCGGTCCCGGGGGGTGGTGCGACGTCGAGGTCGATGTGGACGAGGACGGGTTTGTCGGGGTTGATTCCGCGAGCAGACGCCCCACCCATTCCTCCGTCTGGCGGACGCTTAACGACTCTTTGGAGATTCTCAGCGCCACCCGTTCCTGCTGCAACGCGTCGGGCAGGGCCAGGAGGACCTTCGCGTGGCCGGTCGACACCTGGCCACCCCGGAGCCGCTCTTGAACCGGGGCAGACAACTTCAACAAGCGCAAGGCGTTGGCTACGGCTGCCCGACTGCGCCCCACTTTGGCCGAAACGGCTTCCTGGGTCAGATGGAACCGCTCAATCAGTTCCGCATAACCCTGGGCCTCGTCCATCGGGTTGAGCCCCTCCCGTTGGAGGTTCTCCACCAGCATCCACTCCAACGCCGTCGCGTCGTCCGCTTCGCGGAGAACCACGGGAACTTCCAATAGCCCAGCCCGCTGGGCCGCACGCCACCGCCGCTCCCCCGCAATCAATTCAAAGAACTCCCCCTGACGTCGAACCACCAGCGGTTGGAGGATTCCCTGTTCGCGGATCGAGTCCGCCAGTTCCTTGAGACTTTCCTCGGGAAAATCCCGCCGCGGCTGCAAGGCTGAGGGCCGAACACGTTCCACGGAAACCTTCGCCACCCCTTGCTCGACGGCCACGACGCCGTTCCCGGGAATCGCACCCGCCGCGCCCGCCAAGCCGACCGGCAACACTGAGCCCGTGTTAAGCGCCATCTCCGCGCCCGTCAAAGGCGCGGGTGACGAGGCTGGCCCGGAAGGTTTCCCCCCCAGCAGCGCCGACAGCCCGCGTCCTAGAGCCGGTTTGGCCATGCAAGACCGCCACTTTCCCGAAGTGCCATCCGAGTGTCAAATAGCGCGACGGCAGGAAAAGCGGCGCGTGCGGCCCCAGGTTGTCCGAGGGATCCGCGCCCTCCGATGAACCCTTCACGCCTTCTTCCCGCTCGCGACCGTCGTGTAGACCGCTTCGGTGGCCAAGGCACACGCGTCCCAAGACTGGGTTCGCGCCGTCGCCCATCCCGCCCCGGAGACCCGTTCCGCAAGCGGCGCATCGGACCGTAGTCGCTCCAGGACCCCGCGAAGGCTGTCACGGTCCGAGGGGCGTATGAGAAACCCGTTCTCACCCTCACGGATCAGCTCGGCAGCCCCGATGTCCTTTCCGATCACCACCGGCAACCCCGTGGCCATCGCCTCGGAGACCACCATCCCAAACGTGTCGTAAGTCGATGGGTACACGAAGACGTCCGCCGCGCGATAGGCGTGCCAGATTTCGGGCTCGGGCCCGCGAAACAGAAGCCGATCCGCAATGCCCAGCTCCGCGGCCAGCGCCTCGTAAAGTTCCCGATCGGACCTGGAGATCGCCAGCAACCGGGCCTCCGGAAAGTCCCGCAGTTGCGCAATGACCTCGCGCAAGCCCTTGACGGCTTCCCCCACGAAGAGCCAGGTCCACACCCCATCGGGCAACCCGTACCGCTCGCGACACGCCCGGCGCTCGGCGTCGTCGATGGGCGGCCGAAACAGCGCCGTGTCGACCCCGTGATGAATCACCGTCATGGGTCTCCGCCAGCCGTAGCAGTCACGGATCTCGTCGGCGACACGCTGTGAGATGGCAATCAGGTGGCGCGCGCCTGGTTGACGATAGAAGGCAGCCTCAATGGGATTGACCAGAGCTGGAAAAAACCGGGCGCGCAGCGATGCCGGAGGCGCGATCCGATATCGGGCCATGTTGCAGACGTGGGCGGTGATCACGTCCGTCCGCCAGCAGGTCAATCCCTGCGCATGGACCACATCATGGCGACCGCTTCGGACCAGCCGTTCCGAGGCGACGAGGAACGAGAATACCGAGGCCAGCGAAACGCGCCGCCACGCCGGGACGCGCACGTACCGCCAGCCTGCCTGGGGATCCACGGCGAAGCGATTGGCATAAATCGTCACCGTGTGGCGCGGCGTCAGACGTCGGGCCAACTCGAAGCAATACCGGCCGTGGCCAACCTTCGGATCGAAATCGTGGACCACCAGCGCGAGGTTCATGGGCGTCGACCGTGCGTCCCGGTCATGCCGGCCGCGATGGCCAGGCGCTCCGCGAGCTTCGGCCAGTGATAGATTTCCTCAGCGCGCCGCCTCGCCGCCTCACCCAGCGCTGTCCGTCGCTCAACATCACCGGTCAATGCCAGGATTCCCTCCAACAGTCCCTCATCCCCCGGCGGCGCCAGCACACCGCATCGGCCTTGATCCAGGTCCGTGCGGTTCTCGCCAATGTCCGTCCCCACGCACGCCCGGCCCATCGCCATGTACTGTTTCAACTTCGTCTCCGACCGCGCCTCGGAATGAAAACCCGGTTCGAGCGTGTCGATACAGATGTCCATCGCCGCCAGGCAATCCGGCAACCAGTCGTCCGGCACGTAGCCGGTGAAGGTAAACCGGCCGGCGAGTCCTTCGGCGGCGACCCGCGCCTGAAACGTCTCCAGAGCAGGGCCGAAACCAACGATCAGGAAATGCGCCGAACTGCGCGCGGCGACACGGGCGGCGACTTGCGCCAGCGGTTGGCCGGCGAACTTTCCTTCCCACGAGGCCAGGTACCCGAGGTAGCCCACGATGGGGCCTGCGGGCAGGCGATACTTCTCGCGAACCCGCTCCGGGCGCGCCTTTGCGGGATCGAACGTTGCGCAATCCACGCCGACGGGGAGGTAATGCACGCCGGCCTCGCGCCCAGGGCGAAGGCGATGACCCAGATCGACCTGGGTGGCGCTGACGGCGAACACGTGCTCGGCCACCACAACGTTTCGGCAGCGCAGACGGTCAATCCAGCGCTCCGGTGGATTCCGGGCCCAATCCGACGGCGCATCGTACCAGTAAACCAGGCGGCATCCCTTCCACCGCCGCAGGTCGGCGCAGCCGTCGTTCGCGTACAGGACGAATTCTGTGCCGGGCTGTGTCCACAAGGGGCGGATTTGATTCGCGTAGAACCTTCGCGCCAGACGACGCCATCCGCCCGTCCGCGACGCGGACACGCGGATCTCGGTGACGTCGGCGTGGGCGCGCAGGGCCTTGGCCAACTGGGTTGTCTGGAAGGACGTCGACAAATGATCCGGCTGGCCGAAGAGCACCGCCAACGAGGGGCGACCGGCGCTTGGGGGGGAATCACTCACGTCCTTGCCCTCTATTTGCCCTGTCGCAAGCCGGTTGCGGCAAGCCAAAGTTTGCAGAGGGGCCTTGGCGGCAGGACGCGCCCTTCGAGAATCAGAGGTCCAGAACCTGAAGGTGTTTGGGGAAAACCAGGACGTGGCGGCATTCGCGACCTCCCCGAGCGGAGATGAGGCGCTAGGGGACGCTCTTCGTTCTTCCTGGTCGTCGGATGGATCTTTCGTTACCCGATTCTTCCTTCGTCTTTTCGGCTCAAAACCATGGAGCTTCTCTTCCCAATGCCGCTGAAGTGTCCGTGCCGGTTGGGAGGAACCGGGCCTCTCTCGTTTCCTTCTCTGCGCTCTCGGCGTTCCCTGTGGCCAAAATCCAAGCGGGCAGGCCTCCAGGCCCATGTGAATGCGACGGACTTGAGCGCCGGACGGGGAGGGATTTGCCACAAAGAACGCTGGGAACGCAGAAACTCGGAAGGACGGGATCGGCTTCCCAGGTCCTAATCTTAATCTGAATCTGCCGTCCTCAGTCGACGCGCCCTCGCAGTGAAGGGGCCGATTAAGATTAGGATTAAGATTAAGCCGGATACGGGGATGCACGGGTCCTGGCGTTGGCGTTGGCGTGGACAATCGCCCCCGGACCCGTTCACCATCTGCGAATCGAATCTCATCAAGCCCCATGCGCCCTCGTCTTCTTCCACGAATGGACTTCCTGAAACGGTTCTGCTCGTCCCGTCTGCTCCGTATCCTATCCATCGCAGCGGTCCTCGGGCCAACGGCCCCTGCCGAGAACTGGCCCCAATGGCGGGGGCCTCGCGGGGACGGCACGAGTCGTGAAAGCAACGTTCCCCGGCACTGGTCGGCCACCGAGGGCATCGCATGGAAGACGGCCATTCCCGGCGAGGGCCATTCCTCACCCGTGATCTGGGGTGACGCCATCTTCCTGACAACGGGTCTTCCCGATACCCAGGAGCGCTGCCTGCTGCGCATCGACGCCCGAACGGGCCGGATCGTCTGGCAAAAAGCCGTGCTCAAATCCGGGCGCGAAGCCATGCATGGCGAAAATAGCGTGGCGTCGTCGACCCCGGTGACCGACGGCGAGAGCGTCTTTACGTCCTTCCAACAAGGCGAACGGGCCAGCGTCCAATCCCACGATTTCGAGGGACGCCTTCAATGGGCGATCCAACCCCTCGGATTTGAAGGCGAGCACGGATACAGTTACACGCCACTCCTGCATGGCGACCTCCTGATCTTCGATTGCCGCCAGGAGGGTGAGGCTGCCGTACTCGGCATCGACAAGCGCACCGGAGCGATTCGGTGGCGCAGTGAGCCGGGCCGCCGACGGATCTCCCATGTGACGCCCATCCTCGCGCATGACGGAAAGCGCGAGCAGGTGATCGTCTGTGGAAGTGACGAGATGCGCGGCCTTAATCCGGCGACGGGCGCGACTCTCTGGTCGTGCCGGGGTCCCTCCGATGTTGCCGTCGCGGGACTCGCGCTCGGCGATGGGATGGTATTCGCCACCGCGGGTTATCCTGCGAGGACCCGGATGGCGGTGAAGTTGGACGGAAGCGGTGACGTGACCGAGACCCATGTCGCGTGGCAATCGCGTCGCCAAGTCACCTACGTGCCTTCCCCTGTCCATCACGAAGGCCACGTGTATTCGGTCCTCGACGACGGCATGCTCTGTTGTTTCAACGCGAAGACCGGGGAGACGGTATGGGAACACAGGCTCGGCGGGCGGTATCGGGCGTCGCTTGTGCTGGCGGAGGGCCACATCCACGCCACGAACGACCGGGGACTGACCACCGTCTTCGCAGCCGATGCCCGCGCCTTCAGGCCTGTGGCCACGAACGATCTCGCAGGATTCTGTTACACGACGCCGGCGATCTCCGGCGGACGTCTCTACTCCCGGACGGGTGGGCACCTGGTGTGCATCGGCCAGTGAAGGGAGGGGCGGAGGCGTTCCGCCTCCCGCCTGGAGTTTGGCAGTTTCTGGGCGACCGCCCCAAGGGGGGCGCCACGAGACAACCGAGGGCGAAGATCTGGGTTGGAGATTGGCCAATTTTCCGGTCTGGAATCCCAACGGGATTCTGTCCCGAAGCCCAGGATTGGACCGCGAAGCGGGCCTACCCTGGGTACGAACGGCTTCCAGGAAGGCTACCCAATGCGGTTAGGTCGAAAGTCTGGATTGAAGGGACGCAACCCAGTCGGGGTTGTGGGTGATTCCGCCATCCCACCCAGGGTAGCTCGTTCCTCGCAACCCTGGGCTTTGGGACGCAATCCCTTCGGGATTGGGAAATGCCCTCCGCGCACGTTGTGTAGAACGATCAATCCTCATCGCCCCCTCACCCCCTCACCCCCCCAATCGGGGTATTGCGCGTCTTCCCAGTTTAATAGAGAGCCCGATTCCGTCTCAATGGCCCGATGGAACTGGTCTTTCGTCGGTTCGAACTCCGCCTCGCACGTCGCTGGACCATTGCCAGCCGCACCGGCCCCGGGGGAGGACCCGGCACCGACGAATTCCCGGTCACCCTCGTCCGCCTTCAGGATTCAAACGGGATTGAGGGCTTTGGCGAAAGCGCTCCCTCCAGCCGTTACTCCGAAAATGTCGAATCGGTGGAGAACTTTCTCGCTCGCGTAGACCCGGCCCGGCTTTCGTTCGACGATCTTCCTGCAAGCCGGGTTTACCTCGATTCTCTCTCCGGTGGGGATGCGGCCGCACGATGCGCACTGGATATCGCGTTACTCGATGGGGCCGGGCACCAGACGGGACGGCCGATTCATGACCTCCTGGGACTTGGCTTCACGGAGGGCCGACACATCACCTCGTTCAGCATTGGTTTGGACACGCCCGAAGTGATCCAGGAAAAGGTCCGCGCCGCTGCGTCTTACCCAGTCCTCAAGCTCAAGCTCGGCGGCCTGTCGGATCGCGAGAACCTGGCAGCTCTCCGACACGCGGCCCCCGACAAGCCGATCCGTGTCGATGCCAACGAGGCGTGGAAGACCAGGGAAGAAGCGCTGCGCCAGTTGGAGTGGCTTGCCGCGGACGGACACATCCAGTTCGTTGAACAACCCATGCCAGCGAACAGCCCGGCCGAGGACCGTGCCTGGTTGAAGGAACGTTCCCCATTGCCGTTGATGGCCGATGAATCGTACCGGTGCGCCGCAGACCTTCCTGCCGTGCGCAAAACCTTCCACGCCGTGAATGTCAAGCTCGTGAAGACCGGCGGGATCGCAGGCGGATTCGCCGCGCTCAAGGCCGCCCGGGAAGCGGGTTTGAAGACCATGTTGGGTTGCATGATCGAAAGCAGCGTCCTCATCGCCGCAGCCGCCCACCTGGCAGAGCTAACCGATTACCTCGACCTGGATGGCAACCTTCTCATCACCAACGACCCGTTCCGCGGTCCATCCGCCCGTGAGGGCGTGCTTTCCTTCGCCGATGCCCCCACGCCTTCCGGGCTGCGTGTCATTCGAGGAGAGGGAGCCCCGTTCTGATCGTATTCCTCGTGGCGGCGGCGGGACGCCTGCCGCAGTTCTCGCCGACAAGTTCGGCGGCCCCCCGCATCTTCCCGCCCGTCCCGCAGAGCGTGCTGGATTTCAACTATTTCAAACCGGATTACTGGAAACCCGCCGAGGCGCCGCGCGATACAGTCGGGCGCTCCACGTCTCCCGCAAACGTTCCATGCCCGATCCGGCGATGGTCACGTTTGATGCGCCCACGGGCCACTGGAGATTGGCCAATTTTCCGGTCTGGAGTCCCAACGGGATTCCGTCCCGAAGCCCAGGGTTAGACCGCGAAGCGGGCCTACCCTGGGTCCACGCACATTATATTCTAACCCCAACGGGGTTGCGTCCCGATGGCCAGGGTTGGGAAGAACGGGCTACCCTGAGTGCAAACGGCATCCAGAAAGGCTACCCATGAACCGAAGCCGCCCTGGAGGGTCCGCTCCGTCGGAACCTGTTCAACTCTAGCCCCAATCCAATCCTCGGCGCCGACGGAGCGGCGCCCTCCATCGCACGGTTCATGGCCGCAATACGTGTCCCGACTTTGGAAAACGTTGCTACCCATGAACTGTGGAACCACGGCATCTCGCTTGACCTACGCGCCGTAGCGCAGACTGCCCAGAAGCAAAGAATCGTTTGCAGGGGACGCCCTAGGGCACCAATCTCCGCAATGCCCTGGGAACGATTCATGTGCCGCCTCGCGTTCATGCTTGCTGCGGCCTCAGCTGTGACCTCCTCGCCGTCCATCGCCGGAGAGCTCAAATACTCCGTCACGCCCGGCTTTTTTGAGCAAGCCCCCGACGGCAAGCCGCTTGGACC
>JBBQIU010000027.1:0-10950 GCA_038325245.1 Verrucomicrobiota bacterium | reverse complement strand
CACCGCCCAGGTCACCAACGCTTTCGACAACCAAACGTCCAACCCCTTCCTCCACACCTACCACCCCGATCACGACAATCTCGACCCCCGCTTCCGCAACGAACTCCCCCAGGGCTCCGAGTCCTACACCGTCGTCCGGGCCATCACGCTCACCGTCACCCCTCCCATCGAAGACTTCAACAGCCGCGTCACCGCCGGACTCACCCTGGCCGGCGACTATCTGGAAACCATCCGCGTACTCGGACTCGCCCGTCCCGGCAATACCTTCGATACCCGCACCTTCCAGGTTCGCGGGGCCTTCAGCCTCAACCGCATCTCCGAAATCGCCACCTTGACCCAGGTTCCTTGAGACCCGTTCCCCCAATCCCCATGAAACCCCGCCTCCATTCCCGTGGCGCCAACCGTCTCGCCACAATCGTCGCTGCCATCGGCCTCACCCTGGCGTCCTCCACTCCCTTCGCCTCGGCCCAACCCGCTCCAGCGCCCCCAGAACGGATGACCTACCAGGGCTTCCTGGTCGACGGAGCTGGTGTTGCCCTCGGCAATACCGCTCCCAAGAATTACGACGTCATCTTCCGCATCTTCGACGATCAATCCGCCGGAAACATGCTCTGGGCCGAACAACAGACGGTCACCATCGACAAGGGCTACTTCAGCGTCCTCCTCGGTGAAGGCGCCGCCGTCGGATCGGAAGCCCACCCCGTCCTGTCCAACATCTTCAAGGGAGCCACCGCCTCCGACCGCTTCGTCGGTATCACCGTCAAGGGCATCGGCTCCGGCGGCGCCGACGTCAATATCCTCCCCCGCCTGAGGCTGCTCAGTTCGCCCTACGCCTTCCTCGCCCAGAACGCCGTCCGCCTCGTCCAGGACACCGGCGCCGACCTTATCTCCGCCAACGGCAATGCGGTCACCGTCGCCGGACCCGTCGCCGCCACCACCTTCACCGGCAATGGCGCCAGCCTCACCGCCCTCAACGCCGACCAAATCACCACCGGTACCGTCAACGACAACCGCCTCTCCGGCAACATCCCGAGACTGAATGCCGGCAACCAGACCTTCGCCGGCAATATGACCGTCAACGGCAACGTCGCCGTCGGCGGCGCTCTCAGCGGCAACGGCACCATCCCTCTCGGCGGCATCATTATGTGGTCGGGCTCCATCGCCTCCATTCCGGCCGGCTGGGCGTTGTGCAACGGAGGCACCGTCGCTGGAAGAACCACCCCAGACTTGCGCGACCGATTTGTCGTCGGCGCCGGCTTTAGCTACGGCCCCGGTTCGACTGGTGGCGCCAATTTCGTAAGTCTCTCGGTGGATCAGCTCCCGCCGCATACCCACGGGCACAAGGACGGTTTCTACGTCGAAGCCTACGGCGCCAACAACTACCCCGAGGATTACATCGGACCCAACGCCCAGGGCTCCGGCGATACCGACGGCGACAACAACTGGATCTGGTACCGGAACCTGACGACCAGCTCCACCGGAAGCGGGAACGCTCACGAGAACCGCCCTCCCTACTACGCTCTCGCGTTCATCATGCGCGTCCAGTGATCTCCCGTCCCGCCGATCCCCCCCGGCCGCGCTCCCGCACCTGCCACCCCGGTCCCACGTTCCAAATCCGCTCCCGACCGTTATGGCTTCCCGGCACTCCACCTACCACGCCCGCCCGGTGCCCCCACCGAGCCGCACGCTGCCCGGCCCCCACGGACCCAACCCTTCGCCCCTGACTTCGCCCGACCCGACGCTATGAACCGGCTCTTTCGTCCCTTCTCCGGAGCGCTGCTGCTCGCCCTTGCAGCAGGCGCTCTCCCCCTCCCCGCCGTCGCCCAGGTCGCCCTGCCGATCCAATTCCGTCGGACCCACGAGGGCGAAACCTGGATGAATTACCAGTCCCGCGCCGGTGTCCCCATCTCCACAACCCCCGGCAATCCAGGCGGCTCCGACGGCCGCCAACCCGCCGGCAATGAATCCACCGGGGTCTTCACCCCACCCACCACCGGCCAGTTCCGCGGCCTGATGTCCTTTGGCGCCGTCCCCGGTCTTTCACTCGGCCGCTGGCAGAGCGTCAGCAACTCCGCCACGCTGAACGCCGGCACCACTCCCTTCTCAGGAGCTGTCGCCGCCGAAATGGACCGCCCCCGTGGCATGAGCGGCGAGGAGATCGTCATCATCCTCCGCCGGGCCGAGATCGGGGCTCCGTTCCTCAGTCGCGAAGTCTCGTTCTCCTTCGGCTCTGTCGTTTCGCCCCCCATCAAGGACGAACGCGGCGTGCTCCTTCCCGGCGAGTCCAGCTCCACCTACTGGCTCCCCGAACCCTACTCGACCAACAACCATTCCAATGTCGGCTATCATTGGAGCCGCCACGCCCGCCAGATTTACGCGATCCAGCCCGGCCCCATCTTCATCACTTGGCGCAAGGCCACCCCCTATTCCGTCGCCACACGACCCAGCGACTACGTCAACGCCAACGGCCCCGTCAGTTTCCAAACCAACGGCGCCAATATCTTCCTCCTCTATACCGAGCAATACGTCGTCTCCGGCAGCCCCGCCAAACCGCCCCGCAAGATGTACTGGACTCAGAAGGGCTTCCAAAACACTGGAAAAGCCGTCCTCGTCCCCACCGCCCGCGTCGGCGCCGTCGATATCATCTACAACAACAGCTTCCCCCGAACCGTCACCGACGAATTCAAGGGCGTCGGTTCCACAAGCCCCACCGATGGCAATAACCAGGAGGAACTCGGCGAACTCCGCACCTTGTGGTACGAGCAGCAACAGGGCGCCGTTTATGCCTACAACGCCGAAGGTCGCGTCTTCGTGGAACTGCTCGGCGACCTCCGATCCGACGGCGAAACCTTCGTCCCCCTCGGCACCGAAATTGTCGACGTCAGCAAGAAACCCGTCCCCGAGGATGTCGCGGTTGAACTGGGCGAACGCATCGTCCCGCCCCCCGACGGCGATCTCAACCTGCTCTTCCCTGAACCCATCCAATCCGCGTTCGGGAACACGTTCGCCTTCCAGCACTCCATCGACGGCGCACCGCGCAAACAACTCTACGCCACTCGCGAAACCCTCAATCAGAACGACTACCTGGTTCACTGGATGGAGGAAGGCGAGGCCGGCCTGAAATGGCCGAAGTCCTTCGGACGTTACAAACTGGTCTGGCCTAAGGACGTGTCACGCTACAGCCACTTCGTCCGCCCCGAAGCCGCCACGGACGATCAGGCCGCCCTCACCGCCGTTGTCCTCAAACCCGAGAACGCCCCAAATATCGAGTACCAGGATCCCCTCGATCGCCCCCGCGCCAAATTCACTTCGGACTTCAAGTTCTACACCTGGCTCGACCCCCAGTATCCGGTCCATCGCACCCTCCTGCGTTATGCCTCCGGCGAGAACATCGCCTTCGAACGCGTCTTCTCCTGGCTCGATACCAGCCTCATCACGACCAACTTCGTCGGCGGCTCCGTCGCCGAACCCGCCGAACTCATCGCCAGGAATCTTTCCGCCTGGAAACCCGCCACTCAGCGATTTGACTGGCCCACCGATTTCCAACTCTCCGCCCCCCGTGTCGTCAACCACACGGTCGATGTCGGCGCCCGCATTCAGTCGCCCGCGGAGACCGATGTCGCCGACGGCCCCACCTACGTCGCCGGGCACATCCATCGCCCCGTCGGCACTTCCTACAACACCCAGGCCTATCTCGATCCGCTCGCGGTCGGTTTCGAAGCCGCCAACCTGGGCGCCATCATCCCGATTAACGCCATCCCCGGTGCCAATCAACTTGAGGTCTGGTGGTTCCGCACCAACACCGCCTCCGCCGGCCCCAACGCCGGCAATAATCTTCTCGGTTTCAGTTCCGTCTACTGGCCATCCGTGGTCGGCCATTACACCCTCCAATGGCCTGTCAATCCCCGGGAAATCGTCCTCGCCAGCCGACTCGGCGGTGTCCAAATCACCCAAATCGAGGGTCTCGGAACCATCTACGCCCAGAACGATCCCACCCTCGACGGCTACAATCCCAACGAGGAACACGCGATACTGTCCGGCGGCATCCCGTATGCCACCCGCGACGACCTGAACATCACCTCGGGCCCGAATTACTCGTCCCATCCCTTCGTCCTCGTTCACCACATCAATTCCGACCTACGCCCCGCCATGGCGGTCTTCAAGGTGCTCCGCGAGAAGCCCGAATCCGGCTACGTCTTCGACTACGTCGTTCCAGCGGGTCAAATGCTCCAACCGCCCCCTCCGCTCGGTTTCCTCCAGAAACCCGTCGAAGGCAGCGGCGACCTGGCCTTCAATTACAATCGCGAACCCACCGGCGGCGACGGCGACCTGCCTGGCGGCTGGTCTCCGGAAACCGCCTCCGGCTCCTATTCCAACTACATCCGGTTCACCTACCGAGATCGTAAGGAGAATTTTTGGGTCTACCGCGGCCCCCACGCCGGCACCCCCCAACTCCAGGCCGGCGCCTACAATCCGGCCACTCGCTCCTACTCACCGCTCGCCCCGGCCACCGCCGTCGTCGGCACACCGTTCCGCTTCGGCATCCACGCCTCACGCCAGGATGAATTCCTATCCCTCAGCATTTCCAACGCGCCTGCCTGGCTGACTTACTCCGGCTTCGTCCTGAACGGCACACCCCAATCCACCGACGTCGGCAGCCACGCCATCGAATTGGTCGTCCGTGATCTCTACGACCAGACCCGCGTCACCAACACCCTTTCACTCCAGGTGATCGCCAGTGGCGCCCAGATCACTCAGGCCCCCCTTTCCATCCGAAGCACCAACGTCTACACCGGAAGCATCATCGAGTTTACCAATCGCGCCCCGTTCCTCGCCCACTCGCCCGCTCCCTCGAACAGCTTCACCCTCCGCTACTACTACAAAACGGAACCGAGCTTCGCCTGGCCGAATGTCTCCGAGCCACCCGCGCCCGGCTCCATCGTTCCCTACCTGCGCCGCTACGATCCCAGTACCAGCGCCTATGTCGGCGATCCTGCCGCCAGGGACACCGCGTCCCTCGACATCGTCTACCGCCCCTTCTGGCCGGTGCGCGATCCCAAGGACGGTTCCAAACCCATCCCCACCCTCCCCTACGGCGCCACCCTCACCCGACCCAGATTCAACCTCCCCGGCGTCCGCGATTTCAAAACCGCCCACATCTACTACCAGCAATCCATTGCCGGCGACGTCTCCAGCCCACGCAATAGCGCCGTCCTTCACGACCCGACCCGCGCCAAATCCGTCGCCATCGACACCCAGTTCGAGGACAAGATTCCTACGGGCATCAAGACCGAAAACTACCAGGGCAGAACCTTCTTTCCGCTTCTCCCTCCGCACCTCGTCTCCCGCGTCTTTATCGACCCCAACATGAGCGCGAAAGGCAGCCTCGTGCTCATCGGTCAGTTCAAGGAGGAGTTGACCGGCGAAGACTACATCCTGCTCAACGTCCTTCGCGGCTCCGATCTCCAGTCCGTCTTCGACCTTTGCCCCACCGCCGACACCGAGAACTACCCCAAGTGGACCAATCTCGTCGCCGCCCTTGCCACCGACGTCGAAACGTTCCACGAGGATCTTCCCAACGCGCCCGGCAACTATGTCCCCGACCCGGAACTCACCGTGAACATCGAGATCGGCCGTCTCGCCGATGTCCACAGCGACAACACCGCCGTCGATTCCTACGCCATCAGCGCCACCGGCCCCGGCTCCGGCTACATCACCCTACTTGAATCCAGCGGCACCGCCTCCACCGAACCGGGTGACCCGATCCAGATGCACATCTTCAAGGTCGGCGGCGAACTGTACCGCGGCGAACTCAAAATCATCGAAGCCCCCAATCCCCTCAGCGAAATCGTCACCTTCCAGCACACCGGCGACCTCGCCGGACGCTTCGCCGAGTACGAATACGAATGGAAGATCGCCGCACCCGTCGGCGGCTTCCCCCCGGTGATCGATGCGTCGATGTCCCGCTACATTCCACTGACGACCATCGACATCGATATTCCCCGCTACTCCCTCGGCGGCGCCGGCGTCCAGGCGCTCGGCGACAATTACGTGGTCATGCGCTACCGCCCCATCGACCCCGGCCACCCGCGCTTCGTCCTCAACCCCATCGACAGCGACTGGTCCGAATGGACCCGCCCCGCCCTCGCCGAGGGCTGGATCAAGCGCGTACTCAAGGGCATCAACCCGTTCAACCAACGCGTCAACGACCTCTTCAACAACCGGGTCAACACCGACGTCAGCCTCATCACCCAGGCCGGTCGCCGCTGGGAAGGTGACGTCGCGCTGAACATCGACACTATCAACAACTACGGTCTCATCGAAATCTACGAGACCGTCCTCCGCCGTGGCCGCTCCCTCAGCATCGAATCCGGCTTCAACTACGGCCCCGCCAACGACGCCCTCCTGCTCGTCGCCGGTTACATCAACGACCTCTACATGATGCTCGGCAATGAGGCCTGGGCCGACGCCGCCAATCCCACCATCGGCATCGGCACCGCCGATAACACCTACGGCGACATCGCCACCGCCCTGTTCGCCTTCCGTGGCCAACAACCGTCCCTGCTCGAGGAAGAGCTCGCCCTCCTCCGTGGCCGCGATGACTTCTTCCTGCCCGGCGTCGAAATCACGCCCGTCTACAATCGGCTCATCTGGAATTACACCCGCGGCATCGACGCCGGTGAGGTCATCTACGCCATCAACTACAACATCCAGGAAAACCCCAACCGCTCTCCCGACGGCATCATCGACGCCGAGGACGCCGCCCGAATGTATCCCCAGGGACACGGCGACGCCTACGGCCACTACCTCACCGCGCTGAAGGGCTATTACTCGCTCCTGCTCAACAATTCCTTCGATTGGGTGCCACGCATCGAAGCCGTCAATGTGCTCGGCCAACCCGTCTCGGTCGATTACCTGGACGAACGGAAGTTCGCCGCCGCCGCTGCCGCCACCGCCCGCGCTGGCCGGCAGATTTATGATCTGACGTGGCGCAAAGACTACTTGCCCGTCTCCCGAACCGGCTGGGAACACTTCTCCCCCACGCGCTCTAACACCCAGCGCCACTTCGTCGCCACCTCCGATGGCGCCACCAACAATCCTACCCGCTACTGGGGCGCCGATCACTGGGCCACCCGCACCGGGCAAGGCGCCTACCTGAACTGGGTCATTGGCAACGCCATCCTCCCCGACGTCGATCCGATCCCCACCCATGAGGGCATCCAGAAGGTCGACCGCACCTCCGTTCCCGAACTCAAGGAACTCGCGCTGGTCGCCAACGGCCTCCAAACCGCCCTCGACAACGCCGAAGGCGGCCTCTCGCCCCTCGGCGTTCCCGAAGGCGGCCTCGCCTTCGACATCAACCCGAACGTCGTCGTCGGTCCCGATTCCGGCACGCACTTCGAACAAATCTACGACCGCGCCAAAGCCTCCCTTCGCAATGCCGTCGCCTCCTTCGACGACGCCAAGGATGTCACTCGGCTCATGCGCTCCGAGCAGGACTCACTCGCCGACTTCCAGACCAAGGTCGCCCAACAGGAACGCGCCTTCGAAATCTCGCTGATCGAGATCTACGGCACGCCCTATCCCGACGACATCGGACCGGGAAAACTCTACCGTCAAGGCTACGCCGGGCCCGACCTCATCCACTACGGCTACGTCGATCTTCCCGAAGCCCAATTCCCCGAGGTCTGGAGCTACTCCAACACCACGACCTGGGAAATCCCCCTGCTCGATCTCCCCGCCGACTGGGTCGACAAGCATTACACCAACATCAATTTCCGAACGATTGAGACGCTCTCATTCAACATCGGACCCCACGGCTTCGCCGAGAAACCCGGCGCCTGGGCCAGCCGGCGCTACTCACCCGGCAAGATCCAACAGGCCATTTCCGCCCAGATCCTCGCCCACATCCGGCTCCGCCATGAAATCAACGATCTCTCTGGCGATCTCGTCGTCCTCAACAAATCCGTCGATGTTTTCGAGGCCGACGTCGAAACCTTCAACAAAGTCTGGTCCATCAAACTCAGCCAACTCATCGCCGATGAAGTCCTCGAAAAGGTCAAAGTCGCCGATGAACTGTTCCAGAAATTCACGGACTCCACGATCGAGAACATTGTCTTGCTCGGTAATTCGACGTCAGAAGCCCTTCCGAAAAGCCTCATCGTCGGCGTCGCCAGCGGCGGCGATCTCACCTTCGCCGGACGTGCCGCGATCGAAGCCGCCGGGCTCGGTCTGAAACAGGGCTTCGAAACCGCCGCCTTCATCCGCTTCACCATCGTCAAGGCGCTCGAAGTCGCCGTCGCCAGCACCAAGCGCCAGGAGGATTTCTGGGGCATCGATTTCCTTGAACGGGAGAAGGAACTCCGAAGCACTGTCCAGGACCTGGGCAACAAACTCGGAGACATCCAGGAACGCATGTGGACCGTCAACGAACGGCTCCGCGAATACGATCACGCCCAACGTCAGGTCCGTACCCTGCTCGCCTCCGGCGACACCCTCCAGGCCGAGCGCGAAATCCACGGCCAGCGTACCTCCGCCGTGATCCAGGGCTACCGCACCCGCGACGCCGCCTTCCGCATCTTCCGCAACGAGAAACTCGAGCGTTACAAGAACCTGTTCGATCTTGCCGCCCGTTATTCCCTGCTCGCCGCCAACGCCTACGATTACGAGACCGGCCTGCTCAACACCTCCGCCGGTCGCGAATTCACCCGCCGCATCATCAATTCCCGCGCCCTCGGCGTCGTCCGCCAGGGCGAACCCCAGTTCGCCGGCAGCAACACCGGCGACCCCGGCCTCTCCAGTGCCCTCGCCGAAATGAAGGCCGATTGGGACGTCCTCCGCGGTCGGCTCGGGTTCAACAACCCCGACGCCTACGGCACCACCGTGTCCCTCCGCACGGAAAAGCTTCGCATCCTCCCCGGAACCGAGGGCGACACCGCCTGGAAGGACATCCTCCACAGCGCCCGCACCGACAACATCCTCGCAGACGCGGATGTCCGACGTTTTTGCATGCAGGTCGACCCCGGCGCCGGACTCCCGGTCCCAGGTATCATCCTCACTTTCGGCACGACCATCGCCGACGGCCTCAATCTCTTCGGTCAACCGCTCGCCGCCGGCGACAGCGCCTTCAGCCCAAGTTCCTTCGCCACCAAAATCTTCGGCGTCGGCGTCGCCCTTGAGGGTTACCGCGGCATGAACGATCCCGCCGCCAACAATACCGCAGTCACCGGAGCCGGCGGGACATCCCCCTCCGAACCCTCGTCCTGGTTCCTCGACGCCACCGCCCTCGCCGCGACCCCCTACGTCTACCTTGTCCCCGTCGGCGTCGATTCCATGCGAAGCCCGCCTCTCGGCGACGCCAGCGAGATCCGAACGTGGAACGTCGACGACCTCGCCATCCCCATGCCGTTCAACATCGGCGCCTCCGGTTTCTCCACCCAGGCCCTTTATCAGTCCGCCGATTCGCTCTCCGAGCCGCTCTTCTCCCTGCGCAAGCACCAGGCGTTCCGCCCCGTCTCGAGCGCTTCCTATTTCAGCCCCGGCCTCTATGGACCCGGTGGAACCCTCGTGCGGTCACAGTTCACCAACAACCGGCTCGTCGGCCGCTCCGTGTGGAACAGCCAATGGAAGCTTGTCATCCCGGGCCGCACCCTGCTCAACAATCCCAACGAGGGACTCGACCGCTTCATCCGGACCGTCAAGGACGTCAAACTCCACTTCGTCACGTACTCCTACTCCGGCAATTGAACGTCTCCGACCCATGAAACCACCCCTCCGTCCGGCCCACTGTCGCCGACCCGCCGCCCTCGGCGCCGCCCTCTTTAGCACTCTCGCGGCCCTCGCCTTCCCGCCCGCACCCCATCACCAGGTCTACGGCCTTGTCCGCGATGAACTCGGTAACCCCCTCAACGCCCCAGGCGCCCAGGTCCTGCTCGAATCCGAGGGTACTTCCGCCGTCCGGTCCACCATCTCCATCGCCGCCGAACCGGGTGTGAATTACCGCCTCAACATCCCCCTCGATTCGGGCGCCACCCCCGACCTCTACAAGCCGTCCGCCCTGCGTCCCGCCGTGCCATTCCGCATGCGCGTCCAGATCGGAAACGCCACCTACCTCCCCATCGAAATGATCGGCGTATCAAAACTCTTCTCGCGCCCGGGAGAGTCCTCCCGCGTCGACCTCACTCTCGGTATCGACTCCGATGGCGACGGCCTCCCCGACGCCTGGGAACTCGCGCTCATCGCCGCCTCTGGCGGCACAGGGACCCTCGCGGACATCGGTCCCAAAGACGACACCGACGGCGACGGACTCAACAACCTCGGGGAATACCTCGCCGGCACTTACGCCTTCGATCCCGCAGACGGCTTCGCCCTCGCCATCGCTTCCGCCGGCGGCGGACGATCCCTCCTCGAATTCACCGCGATCCGGGGTCGCTCCTATTTTATCCAGGCCTCACCCGATATGGCGAACTGGACGCCCGTGACTTTTACCGTGTCCACCGATCCCGCCAATGCGCCGCAGCGCGGGTCCTACGTCGCGACCGACGTGCGCCCGGTCCAGGCCCTGGTCGGCCCATTCGACGACGCCACGCGCGCCGCCCGCTTCTTCCGACTCATCGTCCAGTGAACGTTCATGACGCGATCGCCCATGAACCGTCCCCGTCATCTACCCCGCCGGATCGCGTCCCTCGTCACCCTCGCTGCCGCCGGCCTCGCCGCGGTTTTCCTCCTGAACCGGCCGCCGGCCGCACCGGTCGAACCCGTCGCCCAACCCGCCACGCGATCCGCCGACACCACCGAACTGATTCGCGTTGACGACCGCCTTGTCCTCCGAGCCGCACCGACGGAGCCCTTCACCGGTTGGATGACCGAGCCGTACCCCGACGGATCCCTCAAGTCCCGTTCCGAGGTCTTCAAGGGTCAGTTGCACGGAATCTCGGAAGGGTTCCACAC
>JBBQIU010000026.1:0-10991 GCA_038325245.1 Verrucomicrobiota bacterium | reverse complement strand
CACCCCCGACGCAGGCCGTGCGTTGGCGTTCCGGACACGGGTCCTCGACGTTAGTGTGTTCCTGGCCCAGCTCGGGCTTCGCGCCCCGCCGAGGGGTTTTGGCCAGCCGCGTCGCGTCGTGTACCAGGATGCGTGCCACCTCGCGAACGCGCAGGGGGTCGTTCTTGAACCGCGCGCACTGCTTCGTTCCATCCCCGGTCTGGAGCTGCTGGAACTGGAGGCGGCCCACCTGTGCTGTGGAAGCGCGGGGAGTTACAACCTGGACCAGCCGGAAATCGCGGCATCGCTCGGGGAACAAAAGGCGCGGGCGGTGATGGCGACGGGCGCGGCGTGGGTCGCCAGCGGCAACATCGGATGCCTCACGCAGTTGCGGATGCACCTCGCCCGCCTCGGCTCGAAGATCGAGGTGCGCCACACAATGCAGGTCTTGAGGGACGCGGACCGACTCTGAAGGGAGCGAATCACACATGGAGCCGGCACTGACTTGGTCTCAGAATTATGCGCCATTGGGGAGCGTGGGGGTCTCTGCGGTGGTGGCCCTCGCGCCGGTGGCGGTCCTCCTGGGGTTGCTGGCCTTCTGGCACGTTCGCGCCCAGGTGGCGGCGATGGCGGGCCTTTTCGTTGCCGGCGTCATCGCCATCTGGGTCTACAACATGCCGCCCCAATTGACCCTGGCATCGGCGCTGTATGGCGCCGCGTTTGGGCTGTTTCCCATCGGCTGGATCATCGTCAATGCCCTCTTCATTTACGCCCTGACGGTGGAGACGGGGCAGTTCGCGGTGCTCCAGCGCCAGGTGGCGGGCGTCTCGGGGGATCGACGGGTGCAGGCGCTGCTCATCGCATTCAGCTTTGGCGCGTTTATTGAGGGCGCGGCGGGATTTGGCGCCCCCATCGCGATCTCGGGGGCTCTCTTGATCGGATTGGGATTCAAGCCGCTGGAAGCCGCGAAGCTCGCGTTGATCGGCAACACGGCTCCGGTGGCTTATGGCGCCCTGGGAACGCCCTTGATCACTCTCGCCCGGATCACGGGCCTGGACCTGGGGGACCTGAGCTCGATGGTGGGACGTCAATTGCCGTTCTTCTCGGTTCTCGTTCCGTTCTGGCTCACCTGGGCGCAGTCAGGTTGGCGCGGCCTCAAAGGAGTCTGGCCCGCGTGCCTCGTCACCGGCGTCAGCTTCGGGATCACGCAGTTTGTGATGAGCAATTTCCACGGGCCCTGGCTGGTGGACATCATCGGCGCGTTTGTATCGATGGGCGCGCTGGTCCTGTTCATGCGGGTTTGGCAACCGCGTGAGGTCGAATCGACGGCCGCCCAGGCGCCACTGGGCGCCCCGGGTTCAAAGTTCCCCCCCGGCCCACAAGGAGTCGTGTCGTCGGCCTGGAAGGCTTGGACGCCCTGGATTTTGCTGTCGGCGTTCGTGTTTCTCTGGGGATTGCCGCCGATGAAGGACGCGCTCAATGGGGTCTTCAGCACGAGTGTGAACGTGCCGTGGCTGCACCGCGCGGTGATACGGGTGCCGCCGGTGTCGCCCGCGCCGGAGGCGGAACCCGCGGTGTTCGTGTTCAACGCCTTGTCAGCGACGGGCACGGCGCTGCTGCTGGCGGGAGTGGTGGCGGGTTTCAGCCTGGGCCTGCGACCCGTCCGGATCCTGGCGATCTACTGGAACACCGTGAAGCGCCTGCAAACCTCCCTGCTAACCATCGCGGTGATGCTGGCTCTGGGATTCACCACGCGATACAGCGGGACGGACACGACGATGGGTCTGGCGATGGCGTCCACGGGATTCCTGTTCCCATTCTTTTCGCCCCTGATCGGCTGGCTGGGCGTCGCTCTGACGGGCAGTGACACGTCCTCGAATGTTCTCTTCGGGAACCTTCAGCGGGTCACGGCGGAGCAGCTTGGGATGTCCCCGGTGCTGATGGCGGCGTCCAACAGCTCGGGCGGGGTGATGGGGAAGATGATCGACGCGCAAAGCATCGTGGTGGCGAGCGTCGCGACGGGAGGGCGCCCGGACAGTCCCGATGCGGGCACGATCCTGAGATCGGTGTTCTGGCACAGCCTGGCGCTGGCGATCCTGATGGGCCTGCTCGTCCTCTTCCAGGCGTACGTCTGGACGAGCGTCGTCCCGGGAGAGTAAGATGGAAGGCCTGAGGGGATTTGCCTCGGAGAGACGGAGAGAGTCACTGGGAAAGGAAACGGTCCTCAGCATAATCACAACAACCATAACGTTGTCAGGGATTCGGGGTCGTCACGCGGCGTGGAAGGCTGGGGTGAGGCGATGGCTTCGTCTGGGCGGTGTCGGAGGCTTGTGTGCCGGGGCATTCCTGGCGGGAGCTGAGGAGGCCCTCGACGTCCATGGCCATGAACCGCCGGGCCTGGTGCTCGTCCAAGAGCTACAGCAGCAATGGTCCATCTCGTTGCGTTGGGAGAACGACAAGTTCGGGGGCACAGACCGATTCTACACGGATGGCCTTTCGTTGTCGGTCGCTCATACGGGGCCGAGCTGGTTGGACTCTGTGGCCGATTGGCTGCCCTGGGGCGAGGGACGACGGACGGTGGGTTACGATCTCTCCCAGATCATGATCACCCCGGAGGACATTTCACTCACGGTTCCCGATCCGAACGATCGACCCTACGCCGGCATACTTTCCCTGGGACTTACCCTGCACGTGGAGCGGAGGAATTCGTACCATGGCTTCAAGGTCATCACGGGGGTTGTCGGGCCGTGGTCTCTCGCCGGGGAAGCGCAGCGGTCCGTCCATCGTCTGGGGGGCTGGGTCCAGCCCAACGGCTGGGATTACCAGTTGGAGAATGAGCCCATCCTGAACCTGTTCTATGAGTATCGTCACCGGTTTCGACTCGCCGGCTCGCGCTCGCGCCATGGGTGGACCCTCGAGGCGTTGCCGATCGCCGGTGCGTGGCTGGGCAATGTCCTCACCGAGGGGCAGGTTGGCGGCCTCGTGCGTGCCGGCTACGATATCCCGAATGACTTCGGGGCCACCCTCGTCCGCGGCATGGGCCATCTTCCGCCCCCATCGCAAAGGGAGTACGAGGAGGGGAAGTCAGACTGGGGATTCGCTGTCTACGCCGGCGCGTTATGCGGCCTTGTTCTGAGGGACATCACCCTCGACGGAAACACGTTCGTTGATGGCCCCAGTGTGGAGAGGATTCCCATTGTGCCGATGGCCGGAGTCGGCGCGAGTGTCGGCAACCGGCGGTTTCAGACTTCGTTCAGTTACATCTATTGGGGGGACGAATTTGAGGCGCAAAGGGAGCCCTCAAAGTTTGGATCGGTGACATTCTGTTACTTCTTCTAATCCCGCCGTCCCAGCCGGGCAAGGTACGCGACGAGGTCCCTGAGTTCCTCGCGGGTCAGTGAGTCGGCTAGCCCGGCCGGCATGAGGGAGCCAAGTTGGCGGGGCAGATCGATCTCGGCGTTGCGGAATCGCAGCACCCGTTGCGTCAGGTGGTCGTAAAGCGATACCTCCCCGTCTCCATCGCCCCGAAGATACCCCTGGTGGACATCCCCCTTCCGAGTCTCGATCTCGTGGGCCACGAAGCCTTCCTTCACCTCCTTCTGGGGATCGAGAATGGCGCCAAGAATGAACTCGACGGTCTGGGCGGTGCCGAGGGCGCTGAGGTCGGGGCCGCTCTTGCCCGGCGTGCCATCGGTGGCGTGGCAGTTGACGCACGCGAGACTCTCGCGCTCGTAGATCGCCCTTCCAGCGACAGGGTCCCCGTGTTGCCGGGCCGCTTTGGCGAGTGCGGGAATATCCTCCACGGTGGCTGGAGTTCCCGTCGTCACCCCGGCTACACGATCAAGGATCGCCGCAAGCTGGGAATCCCGCCGGCCCGAGGCCGCGAGGATGGACAGGGCGGAACGCGCCATACCCTGGGATGGGGGTTGCTGCTCCAGTGCCGTCGACAGCGTGGCGGGGCCGTCCTTCCTCAGAAGAAACGCTTTGAGAACGGTGGTCAGGGCGTCCGTGGGCGGGGGTGTCGACGACATCCATTGCGCGGCGGCGGGGGCCGCGATGAGGGGGGCACACCGCGCCAGGGCGAGCAGGGCGTCGATGCGCAAGTCCTGGGGTTGGGCCTCCTGCGCGAGGGAGAGGAGAACGGTGCGGTCGTCCTGTTTGGCGTAGCCGCCGAGCGCGGCGATGGCGGCGCTGCGGGTCTTGGGATCGACCTCGGAATCCGAGGCCAGTTCGGCGATGGAATCTCGGAGGGGGTCGGCCTGCCAGGCGCCCGCGAGCCGGATGGCAGCCCGGCGGAGGGCGGAGAACGGGCTGTGGAGCAGGGGCGCGAGTTGGGCGGTAAGATTGCCGGAGGGAAGTACGGGATGGTCGATCACCCGCTGCCAGAGTGTTCCGAGGACCTCCGCGTGGAGATCCCCCAAGGGTGTGTCCCCGAGCATGAAGGTCCGCGGGCGCAGGATCACGGACAGCTCGTTCGGACCGCCGGAGACGGCCACGATGTGGGCAAGACGGTCGATGGAATCGCGATCGAGGGCAACTTCGCTGATGCGGCCCAGGCGGGAGGCTGCGTCCGCAACGGTGTCTCCGCTGCCGTCCGCGCGGGCGAAGGCGGCCACGCGACCGGTCACGCCATCAAAGGTGAGCAATCCTTGTCTGTGGAGTTCGCGCCAGCGGGGCTTCAGGGCGTGGACGGTTTGGGTGAAGGCGTAGTCGATATGGCTGTCCATGGGATGATCGGTCGCGCGGGCAGCCATTTCCACGGCCCGCGGATCCGGCACGAAACTGCACGCGACAACGGCCTCGAGCCGGACGCGGGGATGGGAGTCGACGACGAGCGGCCCGAGCCAATCGAGGGGGTTCGGGAGGCGGGTCGCCCAATGCCCCACCACGCGGGCGGCGTACGCGCGGGCGCCGGGCTCGGGGGATCGGGCGAGCCGGGCGAGGTGGTTGGTTTCGACCGTTTCCAGGCTGGCGTAAACACCGAGGGCTTCGAAGGCAGCGAGGGTGTCCGGAGGCGGGGAGGACTGTTGCCAGGCAGCGAGCGCGGGCAGCACGACGGATGGGCGCCGATCGGCAAGAACGCGTTTGGCGAGTTGACGATTCCAGCGCTGGGAGGACTTCAGTTCGTCCAACAGGGCTGCCGTTGGAAGGGCCTGGAGTTTCTTCCAGGGAACGGGAGGGCGTCCCTTGGCGGTCACGCGCCATATTCGCCCGCGCGACCGGTCGCGGCCGGGATCGCGCAGGCTGGTCTGGTAGTGGCCGATGAGCGTGTTGTACCAGTCGCAGAGATAAAGGGCGCCGTCGGGCCCGAACCGGACGTCGACGATCCGGAAGGCGGTGTTGGTGGACTCGATCAAGGGCGGGAGCCGCTCGACCTTGAAGGTGGAACCGGACTCGGTGAGGCGGAAACGTTCCACCGTGTTTTGCAGGTAACCGCCGGTGAGGACTTCCCCTTGGTACTTTTCGGGCCAATGGGAATTCTCGACGATGTCGGCGCCGCCGAATTTTCGTCCCTGCTGCCAGATCGCGGGATGCAGGAGGAAGTGATCCGTTTCAATCAGGGCGGGCGTGAGATGGTAGATGCCGTGGCCGTTGCCGGCGAAGACGAAGGGCTGTCCCCACCGGTCGAAGACGGTGCCGTAGGGATTATGGGCGCCCATGGCTCCGGTCCAGATGGCGTCGAGCTTCAACCGGCGCGGCCAGAGGCGGAAGAGGCCAGCCTGGCGGAGTTCGGCGAGGCCCCACGGGGTTTCCACGCGTGAGTTCGCGTGAAGGCCCTGGGAGATCATGAGTTCGCCGCTCGGCCCCCAGGTGAACGAGTTGATGGTCTGATGCGCGTCCCCGGTGCCGAATCCACGCAGCACCACCCGGCGTTCATTGGCCCGCCCGTCGCCGTCCGTGTCGCGCACGTGGACCAGTTCGGTCGCCGACGACACGTAGGCGCCGTCGTCGCCGAGTTCGAGGCCGAGCGGCACCAGGAAACTGTCGGCGAACACCGTGGTCCGGTCGGCGCGCCCGTCGGCATCGGTGTCCTCGAGGATCGTCACCTTGTCGTTGGCGGTTTCGCCGGGCTTGATCTGGGGATAGAGGAGGCTGCCGACGACCCAGAGGCGTCCGTCGGGATCGAAGCGGATGGCGATGGGTTTGGCGGCGCCCTGGTGTTCCGAGGCGAAGAGCTGAACTTCGAAGCCGTCGAGGACCTTGAACGAGGCGCGCTCGAGTTCGGGATCGGGATTGCTGGGTTCGGCGGCGGTGGACGTCGGGGACAGCGCGAAGATCGCGGCGAGGGCGGCGAGGGCGGCGCGGAGAAAGGGAATCATGGGTGGGACTTGGGAGGCATTCAGGGACGGAGGCGGACTTGGGCGGCGAGAGATTCAATGCGGATTTCGGCTTCGACGATGAGAGGGACAAATTGCTCCATCTCGGAGGGGAACCAGCGGATGGCTCGATCGCGGTGGTCCCGGCTGCTTTGCTGTTCGGTACGATCCCCGTGAAGGAAGGCCCAGTTCATAGGACGCCAATAGTCGAACCAGAGCCGGTTCTTGGTCGTGACCGCGGCATGGAGAGGGGCGATGTCGTCGCGCTTCCAGAAGGCGAAATCGAGGGCGGCCTTGGCAAGGGCCGGTTCTCCGAGTTCCTTCGCCCAGGCGGCGGCGGCGGTGCGGTGGCCGGCGGGATTGAGTTCACGGCCGTCGAAGGTCCAGGGAACGGCCGGGGGTTGCTGGACGAAAACCTGGTGCAGATCGATGAGCGGGAGTTGGCGTGACGCGGCGAGGGAACGGATCGACCCGGCAAAGGCGGCGAGCGTTTCGATGGGGCGCGCGAAGTTGGGGAGCGGGGGCGACTGGGGTTCGAAAGGAGGCGGGATGACGAGGACGACCCGGGGCGTCACCGGGATGATTTGATCAAGGAGCCGTCCGTAGGCTCCCCGAAAGGCTTCCACGCTGGCGGCGGGATCCAGGGCCTCAAGGGAACCGAACTGGGTGCAGACGACGGTGGCCTGGGTTTGGCGAAGAACCTGGGTGAGGGGAGGGAAGTTGAGTTCGCGCGGCTGTTCGAAGATGGAGTCTCCCTCCCAGCCGACGTTGCGGAAGCGAAGGTTCAGGCCCGGATTGGAGAGGGTCAGGATCATCTCGACGGCGCCGGCATGGTCGGCAGCCACGACCGACGCGCCGCCGGCGAACGCGACAACGTCATTGCTTCGGAAGAGTGGGGCGGAGAGCGCGGTGGCGCCTGACAGGAGACAGAGCGCGACGGCGAGTTGGAATCGCCCAAAGCCGGGCCGGTGTGGAGAGGGACGTCGCATGGGTGAGAGTTAGGAGCCCGATTGGTACGCCGCTAGCAAAGGAGCGACAATCCCGGAGTCGTTGTTGATCTCTGAATCTGCTCCCAATCTTAATCCTAATCGCCCCCTTTACTGCGAGGGCCCGTCGGCCGAGGATGGGCGAGCCAGATTAGTGAATGGCAATGGGGTCAAACATTGGCAGTCGACATTTCGGGGTGTGCGCTGGCCGGTGCGGATGAATCGACGCTTGGGCTTCGCCTTCCGAATGGCTGATAGCACGTGTCGAGCCCAGGCAACGGCAGGGAGGAAAGGCAATGGGAGATGACGGCATTCGCTCGTCGGCTTCAGACGAAGTGTCAACAGTTAATGTTTGACCCCATTGCCCAGCGGACCCCATTGCCCAGCGGAAGGCCCGTCGTACTCAGTCATGGCTGCCTACGTGGCCGGATTCATAGGGTAAACACCCCATAGCGCCAGTCCGCTTTTTCAATTAAAATCTACGTAATAAAGAGTTGGTTGCACTCGGCGAACTGGAAAGTCAACCAGTCCGGAATCGTCCTCGATGGGCTCGAGCCAGGGTGGAATGAAAACCAGCCTTTTGAAAGTATGGGGCGCCAGGATCTCATGCTTCACCTGTCGGAGGATGGAGGCCTCTGGAATGAATACGCTAACCCCCATACAGCTCGAGGTTTGCGCCTGTTGGTGACCCAGTTTGGACAACAACAATTTACGGTGAGCTTGATTCCACTAAGGCCAGTGCCAGCGAATTGGGCGGCGCGCCATTTTTATCGGAAAAACCCGTTGCGTCGCCTGTCCTCAGAGCCCTATTACACCGGCAACAGCATGCACAACTTGAAGGCGGAGCGCTTCCACAAACACGAGATGACGAATGGGATGATGATGGCTCACGACGGCCCGATGAAAACATTCACTCTGCGGGGCATTAATGACTCATCGCCTTATCTGCATGATGGACCCTTCCTTACCCTTGGAGATACGGTCGAGTATTTCAACCTCATTCACTAGCTCCATTTGACCGCGCAGGAGAAACAAGACCTGACCGCATTTCTGCGCACCTCGCAGAAAGGTTGCGGGTTGGCAGTTTCGTATTATGAGGAAAAATTCATTTACCCTGAATCAGGCAAAAATCATCGGCGAACAATTGGGCATTTGCTGGGATAAGTTTGATCTCAAACAATTCCGCACCGGCCTGGCAGTTGAATTGGAACATGGCGCCGTTAATCCAAAGACCGACGTTACCAACGATGACCCGCTGCTGACCGGGAAGATCGCCTTGGCGCACCTGACTGAATTTCCTGACTACTACACGCGCCTGGCAAAAATGGAAGCCGAGGCGAAGCGGTGGTGGAATTTAGAGAAACATCAGCAACCGAAGAGACCCTGACATGAGCACGATCACCACCCAAGACGGCACGCAGATTTACTACAAGGACTGGGGCAGCGGAACGCCCGTCGTATTCAGTCATGGCTGGCCATTAAGTTCGGACAGTTGGGAGTCACAGATGCTCTTCCTGGCGTCCCACGGCTATCGCTGCATCGCCCATGATCGTCGCGGTCATGGCCGGTCGAGCCAGCCTTGGAATGGCAACGAGATGAACACCTACGCCGATGACCTTGCGACACTCACCGAAAAGCTCGAACTGAAAGGCGCAGTTCTGATCGGGTTCTCGGCGGGCGGCGGTGAGGTCGCCCGTTACATCGGACGCCACGGCACCAAGCGTTTGGTCAAGGCCGCGCTTATTTCAGCCGTACCGCCCTTGATGCTGAAGACGGCGGCCAATCCTGGCGGCCTGCCCATCAAAGTGTTCGACGACATTCGGGCCAGCTCCATCGCCAACCGCTCGCAATTCTATAAGGACCTCGCTGGCGGTCCCTTCTTCGGATTCAATCGCCCGGGTGCCAAGGTATCAGAAGGAATGAGCGACTGGTTCTGGCTCCAGGGAATGCAGGCCGGTCACAAGAACACGCTGGACTGCATCCAGGCGTTTTCGGAAACCGACTTTACCGATGACCTCAAGAAGTTCGATGTGCCTACACTGGTCATTCACGGCGACGACGACCAGATCGTGCCGATTGAGGCGGCTGGCAGAGCAGCCGCCCAACTCGTTAAAGGCGCACAACTGATCGTTTACCCCGGCGCCCCGCATGGCCTGACCCACACGCACAAGGACAAGCTCAACGCGGATCTGCTGGCGTTCCTCAAGTCGTAAACATGCCTGCGAATCAACCGCTCGATGCCCTCGCCCTGGACCGGACGCTGCTGTCCGCCGAACGGACATTTTCCGCCTGGATTCGGACCGGTTTGGCGGGAGTGGGCGGTGGGCTGGCGGTCTCGCGCGCCCTAGTTTTTCAAAGTTCAGTGCATCAGGTGATCGCGACGGTGGTGGCCGCGCTTCTGGTGATTTGGGGAGCCAGTCTCTTCGTTTACGCAATGATTCGTTACCGGCGCACCTGTGTGAGACTGGCGCATGAATGTGGCGCGAAACAATCGCAGCGGGCCTTGATGATGATGACGGCGATCCTCCTCATTGTTGCCGCGCTGGTATTCGGATTGTGCGTCCGTGGAACCGGCATCGAGTCTGGCGAAGGGAACGCTGCCAACCCGCTTAACGCCACAACCATCCCGTTGTCGCATGCCTCAACCTAACCCCTTTTAATTCAACCGGATTCATCCTATGGCTCTCATCTTCGAACAGATTCATACCCCTGGCATCGCGCAGCTTTCCTATATGCTCGGCGACGATGCGAAAGGGATCGCGTGCGTCATTGATCCCCGGCCCGACGTGGATTGTTATCTGGAATTGGCGCGGAAAAACGCGCTTTCCATTACCCACGTTTTCGAGACGCACATTCACGCGGACTTCATGAGTGGTGGGTTGGAACTGAAGCGCCGTCTGCCATCCGCCAAAATTTTTTGCAGCCACGAAGGCGGAGCGCGTTACGGCTTCGATCACGAGAAACTGAAGGCCGACGATACGTTTGAGTTCGGTGATTTGATCCTCACCGTCAAACCTACGCCGGGACACACTCCGGAGCACATCTCGTTTGTGGCGGCGGAGACAAAACGTCCGAAAACTCCTTGGGGCGTGTTCAGTGGCGACTGCTTGTTGGCCGATTCCGCGGGCCGGCCCGACATCACGGGCGGCGAGCGCGAGACGCAAAAACTGGCCGAGCAACTCTTCACAACGATGACGGCGTTCTACGCGAAGCTCGACGATGGGGTCACCGTTTATCCCGGCCACGGCGCGGGTTCCTCCTGCGGCCCGGAGATTGGCGACCGGCGCAGCACGACGATCGGCTACGAGAAAAAGCACAACCCGTTTCTCCAGTTTCAAAACCAAAAAGAGTTCGTGGACTACACGACTTCGACGGCCACGCCGGTTCCAACGTACTATGTGCCGATGAAGCAGGTGAACCAGAAAGGTCCACCCACGTTTGGCAATCTGCCGCCCGTGCCCGCCTTGCCAGCCGAGAGTTTCAAGCAAGCCCTCGCGCAGCGTGGCACGGTGCTAGTGGACACGCGAAGCATGCTCGGCTTCGGCGGAGGTTACATCAAAGGCGCGCTCAACATAGGCGCACGCTCGGAGTTGTCCCCGTGGGCCGGATGGATGCTCAAGTTCGACGATGCGATTCTGCTCGTCCTCGAGAAGGACGCCTTGTCGATCAGAACGGTGGAGCCGTTCACGATGTGATAGGCATCGCCCGG
>JBBQIU010000025.1:0-11032 GCA_038325245.1 Verrucomicrobiota bacterium | reverse complement strand
TCTCGGCCGCGGAAGTCTCCTTCGTTCGGGATGAGGTTCCCGTGAATGCGAGGATAAGGACGCGGGGGCTGGCCGGGGAAACCCTGAAGCTGGCGTTGCTGGTGGACGGCGAACGGGTCGATGAACGCGAGGTCCGGCTCGAAGCCGATGGGGAGGTGGTCGTGCCGCTGAAGTTCACACCGGCGGGGATAGGCGACTTCGAACTGGCGGTGGAGACGCCGGCGCGCCGAGACGAAATCCTGGCGGAAAACAACCGGCAAACCCGCCGACTTCGGGTGATCGACGACAAGATCAAGGTGCTGTTGGTCGAGCAATCGCCGCGCTGGGAGTTCCGATACCTTCAGGCGCTGTTGATGCGGGATCGGCGGGTGGAATTGAAGTGCGTCCTGTTTGACGGGGATCCCGCCATCACCCGGAGCCCGGGATCACCATACCTCGACCAGTTGCCGACGCGGCGGGAGGACCTGTTTGGTTACGACCTGGTGGTGTTCGGGGACGTGGATCCGAAGAACTTCACTCCCGCGCAATTGGAAGTTCTGACCGAGTTCGTGGCCCGGTCCGCGGGTTCGTTCCTGATGATCGCGGGTCGCCGGTTCAGTCCCTGGGCCTATCGGGACACGGCGCTGGAAAAGATGCTGCCCGTGGAATTCGAGCGATTGATGCCCGGCGGGGCGTCGACGGCGGTTTACGACCGGCCGATCAAGCTGGCACTGACGCCTGACGGGCGGGAGAGCGCGTTGCTGCGCCTCTCGGAGGATCCGGCCGAGAATCTTCGGAAGTGGGAGGCGTTGGCGCCGTTGTTCTGGGTGGCGCCGGTGCTACGGGCGAAGCCGGCGGCGCAGGTGCTCGTGGTGGACGCAAGTCGGGACGACGTTGCGTCGCGGATTCCGGTGATTGCGATGCAGCAGTACGGGGTCGGGCAGAGCATGTTTATCGGGACGGACAACACCTGGCGCTGGCGACGCAATGAGGGCGAGGAGTTCTTTGTCTCCTTTTGGGGACGCACGGTGCAGCGACTGGCGATCAATCATCTGCTGACCGGAAGCCGGCGAACCCAGTTGGCACTCGACCGCACCACGGCGCTCCGCGGCGAGAAGATCGCGGTCACGGGCCGACTCTACACCAGTGCATTCGAGCCCCTTTCGGAACCCCTCGTGCGAGCCCGCGTCGAGCGCGACCATCGCGCCATGGGGCCGCCTTCCCCAGATGCCTCCGACTTTTTGATGCGCGCCGTGCCCGACCAGCCGGGAGTGTATCGCGGCGAGATCGTCACGGCGGCGCCCGGGCGATACCGGATCACTTTGGGAGAGGACGCACCGGCTTCGGTGGATTTTTCGGTCGAAGAACGGCTGGTGGAGGCTGGAGAAACGGCGATGCAGGAACCGTTGCTGAGAGAGTTGGCGGCGTTGACGGCGGGCGGTTTTTTCCGGGAAGAGGATTTGCACCGTTTGCCGGATGTGGCGAAGAGCAAGGCGCAGCGCGTCCAGTCCCGGCTGGCGATTGATCTCTGGACGTCACCGTTCTACTACCTCGTCGTGCTGGTCCTGCTCGCCGCGGAGTGGGTGCTCCGCAAGGTGTGGCAGCTCAAGTGAAGCCGGGCGAACGTGGTGCGTTGCGTTCCCCCTTATCCGCGCCATTTTGCGGGGCCATGGGCAACCTCTCCAACTTCCTGATTCGCGCGCTGGTTCCGGCCTGCGCCATCCTCCACACGTCTGCCGCTGAAGACCCCACCGAGCACTGGCCCCGCTGGCGCGGGCCCCTGGCCAACGGCGTGGCTCCGAAGGCCTCGCCCCCCACGGAATGGAGCGAAACGAAAAACGTGCGCTGGAAGGTTCCCGTTCCGGGGTTCGGCACATCGACGCCGATTCTCTGGAAGGACCAGATTTTCTTGGTGACGTCCCAGCCGGCGGATGGGAGCGATCGAGCCGCGGCTCCGGTGGCCGGCGGCCGGGGTCAGGTGATTGAGAAGCCCACGAAGCCTTACAAATTCCAGGCGCTCGCGCTGGACCGGGCGACGGGAAAGACGCTTTGGACGCGGACGGTGGCGGAGGAGGTGCCCCACGAAGGGCACCATAAGGACCACGGCTTCGCCTCGTCGTCGCCCGTGACGGATGGAACGTCGCTGATCGTCTCGTTCGGGTCCCGGGGAATTTACGGGCTGGATCTCGCCGGCGAGGTGAAATGGGAGAAGCGGCTCGGCCAGATGGCGACCCGGAACAACTTTGGGGAGGGGGCCTCTCCCGCGGTGCATGGCGATGTGGTGGTGATTCCGTGGGACCACGAGGGCGACGATTTCGTGGTCGCGCTGAACAAGCGCGACGGCAAGGAACTGTGGCGCCAGACGCGGGACGAGCCGACATCCTGGGCGACGCCGCTGGTCGTCGAGCGGCCGGGACGGACGGAGGTGATCATCAGTTCCACGGGGCGCATCCGAAGCTACGAACTCTCGACGGGTCGCCAGCTATGGGAATGCGGTGGAATGACGGTCAATGTGATCCCGACCCCGGTGGTGGATGATGCGACGGTCTACGCAATGAGTGGCTTCAAGGGGCACGCCCTGCTGGCCATCCGGCTGGGACGCGAGGGCGACTTGACCGGGACGGATGCCATTCGCTGGAAACACGACAAGAGCACGCCGTATGTGCCGTCGCCGCTGCTTTACGAACAAGGGCTCTATTTCCTGTCGCAAAACAACGCGACCCTCTCCCGGTTCGACACCAAGGAAGGCCAGCCGGATTACGAAGCGGAACGATTGACGGGTGTCTTTGGAGCCTATGCGTCCCCCATTGGAGCCGAAGGACGGGTCTATGTGGCGGGTCGCGACGGCAACACCGCCGTGTTGAAGCACGGGCCGAAGCTGGAAGTTCTGGCCATCAACCGGCTTGACGACAACTTCGACGCGTCGCCCGCTGCCGTGGGGAAGGATCTCTTCCTGCGCGGGCACAGGCACTTGTATTGCCTGTCCGCGAACTGAGAGGCGTCCCGGTGGAGGGATCTGGGGATTCCTCCCGTCATCGCTTGGCTTGGAGTCCGCCGGGGCCTTCGTTACGATGGCGGCGTGAACATCGCCGCCATTCATATCGGCATGCGGGTCCGGCATCCGAGCTATGCGCTGGGAACGGTCCGCGCCATCGACGACCAGTCTGCCACGGTTCAGTTCGACGACGGGATCCGACGCCAGGTATCGCCGGAGGCGAGCGGTTTGCAACCCGCGGAGGCACAGGCGTCCCTGAGCGGCCTGGAGATGCCATTGGACCTGTTGATCGAGGCCACGGTACGGGCGGTGGCGGACCGCCTTGGGATCGAGCAACCGGGGGCCGTGCACGACGAACTCGCCGCGCGTTGGCACGGGGGCAAGGTCGTGCTGCATCCCTCGGACCCAACGCTTTCAACGAAGGAACTTCCCCTGGACGCCTTCTTTCACAAGATCGTGATGATGCGAAACAACCTCCGAACCCTGGAGGCGAAGCTGAACGGCAGCGACAAGTTGACGGATACGGAGAAGTTCGACTGGCAGGGCTATATCACGCGTTGCTACGGGTCGATGACGACGTTCAACGTGCTGTTCCGGAGGAAGGAAGATCAGTTCAATTCGAAGGGTGGCGAGGATTGAAGGACGGTCGGGTCATCGTGTTTCTGAAGGCCCCGAGGCCGGGCTTCGTGAAGACCCGGATCGCGGTCCGTCTGGACGACGAGGCGGCGACGGCGATTTACCAGGCGCTGGTGGGCATGACGTTGTCGCGGTTGACGGAGGTGGAGCATGTCGAGTTGCGTTACGCGCCCGACGAGGCCGGGGCCGAGATGGCGGCGTGGCAGCGGACGGGCTGGATCATCCGACCGCAAGGGGAGGGCGATCTCGGCGACCGGATCAACCGTGCGGTGGCCACGGCCTTCGATGAGGGCGCGGGCAAGGTGTTGATTCTTGGTTCCGACTGCCCGGAGTTCGCCGCCGAGGATCTGGATGTGGCTTCGAGCGCCCTGGACGAGCATGATGTCGTGCTTGGACCGGCCAAGGACGGAGGCTATTGGCTTCTCGGTCTCGCCCGTCCGAGGCCGGAATTGTTTCGGGGCATTCCCTGGAGCACGGACCAGGTCTTTCGGACCACTGAGAATCGGGCGCTCGAGGCGGGGCTGCGCATCGCGCGGCTGCGGCAACTCCGCGATGTCGACACGCTGGAAGATTGGCGCGCTTGGTTGCGCGAACATCCGCTTTGATGCGACTTGCCCTCTTCAGCATGGACCCATGCGCACGGAACTCAGGGAAGGGCGCGGCGTCGACCGCGTAGCACGACCGGAATGTCTCGCGCCTGGCGCCATCCCCTTCGCGTTCTGACCCGCTTGGCCACGTTCGTGGGCGTGACCGGTTACGGGGTGATCGAGCACGCGTGGCGTTATCGCCGCGTCGGATTGGGAGACGATCCCAGGGTCTGCGCCCGCTGGGTGGAGCGTTGGGGGCGGGAATCGCTGACCCGTGTGGGAATCCAGTGCCGGCATGTCGGCCAGGTGCCGACGCGGGGGATGGTGGTCTGCAATCATTTGAGCTACCTCGACATCGGGGTGATCGCCGCCTCGGGCCCGATGGTTTTCGTATCCAAGGCGGAGGTGGCGAGCTGGCCCTTCATGGGTTCTCTCGCGCGTTGCGCTGGCACGCTTTTCCTTCGCCGCGACCTCCGTTCCCATGTGGCTGAAATCGCGTCGGCGTTCCGTCCGATCGTTGAAGGGGGGACCGTGGTGGTTATTTTTCCTGAAGGCACAAGCTCGGGAGGGGACTCGGTGCTGCCGTTTCGTCCGTCCCTCCTTGAACCTGCCGCGGCGAACGGGTGGCCCGTGACGCCCGCCTGCATCACCTATGAAGTGGCGGACGGGGTGGTCTCCGAGGACGTCGCTTACTGGCGGGACATGACCTTCGCTCCACATTTCCTGAACCTGCTGGCCCAGCCTTGGATTGTCGGCCGGGTGGAGTACGGCGAACCGGTGACGGGGATTTCTGACCGCAAGGAACTCGCGCGCCGCCTCCACGGTGCTGTCAGTGGAATGCTGGAACGACGCCGGGGCGGGGTGGTCTGAACGCGTGAGCTCGGGCCTGGGGGAGGGGAGGGCGTAGCGTCCCTTACCAATCTGTAATGCTCCGGAAAGGATCCGATGAGGTGACGAGTCCATCTTCGTCCCGTGATCGAGCGACAACAAAACTCTTCAACCCAAGGAACCCCTATGAACTATCCCAGAAAGCTCAGCCGCGGCGCGAGGGCGGCATTGCTCGCCGCGGCGCTGATGCTCGCAGGCGCCGGCGTGGTGTTCACTCAGGTGGCCGGAGCGCGTGAGACAGCGAATGAAACAAAGGCTAGGGACCTCAAACTCAAGATCGATTCCCAGCCGGTGAAGCGTGAAGGCGATTTCCGCGTCAGTTTCGCGCCGGTCATCAAGGGCGTTTCACCCAGCGTGGTGAACGTCTTCACCACCACCAAGTCCCGCCGCGTCGAGGCGGCCCAGATGCCGCCCGGCCTGCATCCGTTCTTCCGCGATTTCTTCGGGGAAAACCAACCCGGCCAGATGCAACGGACGCCTCGCCAGGATGGATTGGGTTCCGGCGTCATCCTCACCGAAGATGGCTTCATCCTGACCAATAATCACGTCGTCGAGGGCGCGGATACCATCAAGGTGGCCCTGAATCCGGACGGGAAGGAATACGACGCCAGGATCGTGGGTCGCGATCCCAAGTCCGACCTTGCCGTGATCAAGGTGGAGGCTGACGGACTGGCGGCGATCCCGGTCGGCGACAGTGATCAGGTTGAGGTGGGCGACGTCGTCCTGGCTGTCGGCAATCCATTTGGCGTGGGTCAGTCGGTGACCATGGGCATCGTGGGCGCCATCAGCCGGCAGGTCTTCGGCCGTCCGATGGGCCTGGAGTACGAGGACTTCATCCAGACCGATGCGGCGATCAATCCGGGTAATTCAGGTGGGGCGTTGGTAGATGCCCAGGGACGACTGGTCGGGATCAATACGGCGATACTGAGCCGGGGCGGCGGCAACAACGGGGTTGGATTCGCCGTGCCCATCAATCTGGCCCGCTCGGTAATGGAAAGCATCGTTCAGCATGGACGTGTGGTGCGCGGGTTCCTGGGCGTCAACATCCAGGACGTGACCCCCGCCATGGCGAAGGAGTTCGGATTGAAGGAAACCTCGGGTGCCATCGTGGCCGATGTCACCCCGCGTAGTCCCGCGGAGAAGGCGGGCATCGAGGCGGGGGATGTGGTGACGACGTTCGATGGCCGGGAGGTGCGGGACAGTCGTCATCTGAAACTGATGGTGGGGCAGACCCCTCCGGCCAAGGATGTGGCCGTCGCGATCCTGCGGGACGGTCGCGCCAGAAGCTTCGATATCGTGCTCAGGGAAGTGCCCGAGGACGGGCAGTTGGCGGGTGTGCGCCGTGGTGGACCGCAGAGTGCTGATGCCGACACGGGCGGCCTCCAGGGTGTGGTGGTGAGCGATCTGAATCCTCAACTCAGGCAGCAGTTCGGCGTGCCGAAGGAGACCCAAGGCGCCCTGGTGACGGATGTGGATGAGGAATCCGCAGCCTGGAAGGCGGGTCTGCGGCCGGGGGATGTGGTGTGGGAAATCAACCGCCGTCCCGTTCAGGACGCCGAGCAGGCCATCGACGTTGCCCAATCGATGGACAATGCGCTGATCCGCCTCCGCGTGTGGCGGGAAGGCGCCAACCGGTTCGTGGTCGTGGACGAGTCAAAATCCTGACCCAGAAACTTCCGGCGCAGACGGCATCCCCGGTAGGCAAAAGCCTGCCGGGGATTTTTTGTTTGGGGAACGAGACGGGATACGGAGGACGGGCTCGCCGACCGACACCGGGACCGACATGGGGACAGGCAATTTGTGGGGGACCGACATGGGGACAGGCTTTCTGCCGAAGTCCCAAGGGTCCCACAAACCCGCATGACGTCTCCGCGGAGAAGTGTCTTTGGATACCACCTGAGCAAGAACCGGAAGAAACCTTGTAAGATTTCACCCTCAGGGCGCGTTCACCGGGTATGAGCGAAGGGCATGACTCGCGAGGCGGATCGGAGGTGGCGGGGCTGGAGCATGGCGGATTCCTGGGTGGTGGCTGGGTTGCAGCGCTCCGATTGGAGGCGGATTCCCGGGTGACCATGGAGAATCGGGCCCCGTTGGACGGCGGGGAATTGTGTCGACGGGGCAACAAACCGCGTGGACAGGTCCCGGCGCGCTGCTTAGCGTGGCGGCGCTTCTGCGCGAGCCGGGGGATGTCCCGGGCGCGGCGTCGACCCACAACCCCACCCGCAACATTCGTGAAGATATTCAGCGGCAAATCGAATCCACCGCTGGCCGAGGCGATTTGCTCCAGTATCGGCGTCGAGCTTGGCCGGTTGCAATGCACCCAGTTCCCGGATGGCGAGACGTTCGTCAAGATCGAGGAAAACGTACGGGGCCAGGACGTCTTCGTGGTGCAGTCGACGTGTCCGCCGACGAATCACAACCTGATGGAGATGTTCATCATGATTGACGCCTTGCGGCGGGCCAGCGCGACGAGGATCACGGCGGTGATTCCGTTCTACGGGTATGCGCGTCAGGATCGCAAGGATCAGCCTCGGGTGCCGATTACGGCCAAACTGGTGGCGAACCTCATCGTGGCCGCCGGGGCCCACCGGGTGCTGACGATGGATCTCCACGCGCAGCAGATTCAGGGATTTTTTGACATCCCGGTCGACCACCTTTACGCCGCTCCGGTGATGTACGACTACATCCGGCAAAAGGCTCTGAAGAATCTCGTGGTGGTCAGCCCGGATGTCGGGGGGATCAAAATGGCGCACGCCTATTCCCAGGTGCTGGGGGCCGGCCTGGCCATCGTCGCCAAGAGACGCAAGAGCGCGTCGGAGGTGGAGTCGATGACCGTGATTGGTGAGATCCGTGGCAAGACGGTGTTGATGGTGGACGACCTGACAGAAACGGCGGGAACCCTCACGTCGGCGGCCCGATTGCTGGAGGCGAAGGGCGCGAAACAGATCCTTGCATGCGTCTCGCATGCGCTTTTGACGGATCTGGCAGTGGAGCGTCTTCGCAAATCGAACATTGACGAACTGATTACCACTGATACGGTCCCCCGCCCCGCGTATCGCGGCTTCAAGCTTACCACCCTGTCCGTGGCGAGCTTGCTGGGTGAGGCCATCAAACGGATTCACAGTAATTCGTCGGTGACTTCGCTGTTCGAGTTTAAAGGCGGGCGGACCAGCTAGGTTGCTGGAACGTCAGCCAAAGTAGCAGACGAGATGAAATCGGTTCCATTGAACGCCTATGCGCGCAGCGTTTCCGGCCGAAACGCCGTGAAGAAACTGCGCGACTCCGGCCGAGTTCCCACCGTGATTTACGGTCGGCTAGCGGCCCCCCAAACCCTGGAGTTGAACCAGCGCGAACTGGATAAGTTGATCGCGCATTCCGCCTCCGAGAACATCCTCGTTGACTTGGCTGTCGAGGGAGATTCGCGTCCCGTCCGCTTGGCGTTGGTTCAGGAGGTGCAGCACGATCCCATCACGCGCAAGGTCCTCCATATCGACTTCCACGAGGTCTCCGCCACCGAGAAGGTGACCGTGATGGTTCCCGTCGAGACCCTCGGGATTCCGGTGGGGGTCAAGGATGGCGGTGTCCTTGAACACGTCCTGCACAAACTCAAGGTGCGTGCCCTGCCGGCGGACCTTCCGCTTGTGCTCGAAGTCGACGTTACCGGGCTGGCGCTCGACACGGTGCTGCATCTTGGGGAAATCCCGCTGCCGCCCGGTGTGGAAATCATTGGCGACAAGAATGTTCCCGTTTTGAGTGTGGCGCCGCCAAGGACCGAGGCAGAAGAGACACCGGCGGCGGATGCGGTGGCGGCTCCGGCGGCGGAGGTGGAAATGATCAAGGAGAAGAAGGAAGAAGGCGGCACCGCGGCGCCGGAGGCCAAGAAGGGCGAGAAGGCGCCGGAGGCGAAGAAGGCGCCGAAGGGCGAGAAGAAGTAATGAATCGATCGGAGTGAAGGCGGCGTGCCGGAATCCGTGGAGGGGCCGGTCCACCGAGGCAACTCCCGCGGCCGGTGACATCGCCGTTCCTGATCGCTGGCCTCGGGAACCCGGGGGTCGAGTATTCCCGGACCCGGCACAATGCCGGGTTTCTCCTTGTGGAGGAACTGGCGCGCGGGTGGGGCGCCAAATGGACGGCTGAGCGACGGTTCGAGTCGTTGGTCGCGCGGAGTACGCGGACGGGGCGGACAGTCTGGTTGGTCCGACCGCAGACGTATATGAACGCGAGCGGCGAGGCGGTGGGGGCCTTGACCCGGTATTACAGGGTCGAGTTGCCCGGGCTGCTCGTGGTGGTGGATGATGCGGATTTGCCGCTGGGCACCGTCCGACTCAGGTCGGAAGGAAGCAGTGGCGGGCACCGCGGGTTGGAGTCCGTGGAGAGCCAACTGGGAACGCGGTCGTATGCGCGATTGCGGCTCGGGATCGGCCGGACAGAGACGACGGTGCGGGAGATCACCGGGCATGTGCTCGGTCGTTTCACCGCCGAAGAGATGGAAATTTTCGGGCGGGTCGTGAAGCACTGTGTGGCTCAGGCGACCTGCTGGATGGAAGAAGGCATTGAGAAGGCCATGACCCGGTTTAACGGGCAGGTCAGGTGAGGAAAGGAAACGCCGTGAAACGCTACGAAGGTCTGTTCATCTTGAACACTGCCGGTAAAGAAGAAGGGGTCAAAGACGTCATTGACCATATTTCCGCGGACATTACCTCCGCGGGGGGCAAGGTGGAGACGGTCCAAAAGATGGACAAGCGCCCCTTTGCGCGTGTGGCGAGCCGGAAGCATCAATCGGGGTTCTACGTGAACTTCATCTTTGAGAGCGATCCCGGAACGCTGACGGCGCTTCGAGGCAAGTTTCGCCTGAACGAGGATGTTCTCCGCGTTGTGTTCACCGAGGCGTCGGCTTCGGCTGGCAAGACGACCGTGTAACGCCGCCAGCAACGCTGCCTGACCTGCGACCGAGGAATCTCCATGGCCAGCTACAATAAGGTTATTTTGCTTGGGAACCTGACCCGGGATCCGGAAGTTCGCTTTACTCCGAAGGGGCAGGCCGTTGCAAAGCTGGGCCTCGCGGTGAATCGGTCGTACAAGACAGATACGGGCGAGACCAAGGAGGAGGTGACGTTCATCGACATCGACGCCTGGGGAAAGCAGGCGGAGCTCATCGGACAGTACCTGAAGAAGGGGAATCCCCTCTTCGTCGAGGGTCGACTCCGGTTGGACCAATGGGACGACAAGAACACAGGCCAGAAGGTCACCAAGCTCAAGGTGGTGATGGAGAACTTCCAGTTCGTCGGGGGCAACCGCGGCGCGGAGTCGGGCGGAGCCGGCCCCGGGACTCCGTCGGCGCCTCCTTCCCGGCCTCCGGCCTCACGCCCGGCGGCATCTCCGGCAACCTCGGAAGGCGGCGACGGTCCTGCAGGAGAAGTGGACGACGTGCCGTTTTGACGTGTTCAGCCAGACCTTTTTCGCGCCCGCGTGGCACCACTTAAACGATTTTAAACACCGCCATCATGTCCAAGACTGAAGTCATCCTCATCAAGAACGTCGTCGGCCTCGGCGCCGAGACGGATCATGTCAAAGTATCCCCCGGATTCGCGCGTAACTACCTGATCCCGCGCGGCCTTGCCATTTCACAGACCGCCGCGAACAAGCGCCGAATGGACGTGCTTAAGCAACGCCGGGCGGAACGAGAGACGCACGATCTGAACGCGATGAGCGAGATCGGTCGGAGCCTCTCGAAGCTCACCTTGCAACTCAAGGTGAAGACCGGTGACGACGGCAAGATGTTCGGCAGCGTTACGGCGGGTCTCATTGCAGACGAGATGCACACCCAGTTCGATGCCGCGGTCGACAAGAAGAAGATCCACATTGAACACCCGATTCGAACCTTGGGTGATCATGAAGTCGACCTTCGCTTGCACACCGACGTGAACGTGAAGCTCAAGATCAAGGT
>JBBQIU010000024.1:0-11119 GCA_038325245.1 Verrucomicrobiota bacterium | reverse complement strand
GGACGAGTTCCTTCACCTGTTTGCGCGCCGGGATGAGGTACTTCCGGGGATCGAACTCCTGGGGGTTCTCGCTCAGCGTCTTGCGGATCCCGGCGGTGAAGGCGAGGCGGAGGTCGGTGTCGATGTTGACCTTGGTGCAGCCGGTGCGGCGGGCGATTTCAATGTCCGCCTCCGGGACGCCGGCGGTGTCTTCGCCGAGGGCGCCGCCGTATTTGTTGATTTCCTGGACGAGGTTCTTGGGAACGCTCGAGGCGCCATGAAGAACGAGCGGATAGTCGCCGAGGCCGGTGTCCATGAGGGCGGCCTTGATGGCTTTGAGACGTTCGATGTCGAGGTGCTGTTCGCCCTTGAACTTGTACGCGCCGTGGCTGTTGCCGATGGCGATGGCGAGCGAATCGACGCCGGACTTCCGGACGAACTGCACGGCTTCCTCGGGATGTGTGTAATGGCCGCCCGTGCTGAATCCCCCGCCATCCTCGCCTTCGTCGAACTGCGCGCCGACGAGGTGGCCTAGTTCACCCTCAACGACGGCACCGTGTTTGTGGGCGTAATCGACGACCCTTTTGCAAATCCCGACGTTCTTGTCGAAGGGTTCGTGGGAGGCGTCGATCATGACGCTGGTGAAGCCCTCGTCGATGCACTCCTTGCAGAGTTCGAAGGTGTCGCCGTGGTCGAGGTGAACGGCGATGGGGACGTTGGTAACGCTGACGGCGGCTTCGATGAGTTTCCGGAGGTAAACGGGATTGGCGTAGGAACGGGCGCCTCGGGAGATCTGAAGAATGACCGGGGCCTTTTCCTCCTCGCAGGCCTCAATGATGGCCTGGATCAGTTCCATGTTGTTCACGTTGAAGGCGCCGATGGCGTACTTGCCTTTGAGTGCCTTGGCGAAGAGCTCTTTGGTCGTGGTCAGTGGCATATTGTACTTCCGGATGGGTGCGCGGGGCCCGGCTGGAACCTACGCCCGTGGGAGGTATAGCCGGGGGCCTCACGGGCCGAAACGCGAAAATCGGGGGCCTGACCGACGGGCAGGACGCGCCCTTCGAGAATCAGAGGTCCAGAACCTGAAGGTGTTTGGCGAAAGCCAGGTGCGTTCTCTGCGCTCTCTGCGTTCCCTGTGGCCTAAGTTCAAACGGGAAGGCCTCCAGGCCCCCGTGAATGCGACGGACATGAGCGCCGGACGGGGAGGGATTTGCCACAAAGAACGCAGGGAACGCAGAGATTTGGAAGGACGGGATCGCCTTCTCAGGTCCACCCATCCCACCGAAGGGCGAAAAAACGGGCGAGGCGTACTCCTGGGAATCCATCATCCCCTTTCTCCGCAATCGGTTCTCCGTATTGAAGAACGCGTCCTGACCGACGGGTTGTGCCGGCCGGGAGGGTCATGGCAGGCTATGGAAACGCATGAATCCCTCAATGCCGGAAATCCCGGAGCTTTCAATCCCGGCCGACCTGGAAACATGGAAGCGGCAACGGGAGGTCTTGAAGGGAACCCTCTGGCGTTTGTTGGGGGATCTTCCGGCCCGCCCTCCGGTGGGCACCCTGGGTGTGCGTGTTTTGGGCCGCGAAGAGGCGCCCGATTACATCGTGGAACGGTTCGAGTTCGACAATGGGGCCGGGGCTGTTGTGCCAGGGGTGACGGTCCTGCCGAAGGGACGCACCGGGCGCTTGCCGGGAATCCTGTACTGCCACTGGCACGGTGGGGAATACGACGTGGGGAAGAGGGAGTTATTCGAGGCGAAGCATACACCCGAGGTACCGGCCGTGGCCCTGGCGCGACGTGGATACGTCGTGGTGGCGATCGACGCCTATTGCTTCGGGGAACGCAATGGCAAGGGGCCGGGTTCGACGGAGAAGGGCGGCGCGGGTGAATTAACGGCGAGCAAGTTCAACCTTTGGTTCGGCCGATCGCTGTGGGGGATGATGCTTCGGGATGACCTGATGGCGATGAACTACCTGGCGGCGCGTCCCGAGGTGGATGCGACCCGCCTGGGGGTGACCGGGATCAGCATGGGGGCGACGCGATCGTGGTGGCTGCTGGCTCTGGATGAGCGGCTCAAGGCGGGTGTGGCCGTCGCCTGTCTGACGCGGTACCAGGACCTCATCGAAGCTGGGCTGATGAAGGCGCACGGGATCTACTATTACGTGCCGGGAATGCTGCAGCATTTCGACACGGAGGCGGTGATCGGCCTTATCGCACCGCGGGCGGTCCTCTTTCTCACGGGCGACCAGGATGGCGGATCGCCTGTGGCGGGGATTCGGCGGATTGAATCGGTCGTGCGGGACATCTACCGGCTTCACGAAGCGGCCGAACGATTCGAGAGCCGGGTGTACGAGGGCGTGGGGCACGTTTACACGCCGGACATGTGGCAGCGGATGCTGGCCTGGATGGATCGACATGTGGGCGGCCGCGGATAGGGCATATCGGGTTTGAGTTTTGTCCCGCGCCTGGCCAAGCCTTGGGCATGCCCGCGTTTCTGCGACGAAGCTGGTTGACCGTGTTGCTGAGTTGGATGGCCCTGGCCGGCGTCTCGGCGGCGGAACGTTTCGAGTTGAGAGACGGCGATCGGGTCGTGTTCCTGGGGGACACGTTCCTCGAGCGGGAAGGGGACTTCGGGGCGATCGAGATGTCCCTGACGGCGGCGTTCCCGGACAGGAATGTCACGTTTCGAAATCTGGCATGGTCGGGGGACACCCCGATGGGACGGGCGCGGGCGAGCTTCGACTGGGGGAAGGCGGAGGGGGAATGGCTGAAGCGCGTGAAGGAACAGCTCGCGATCGTGAAGCCGACCGTGGCGTTTCTGAGTTACGGCATGACCGCGGGATTGGAGGGTGGCGAGGCGGGTGTTCCGAAGTACATCGAGGATCTCGGGCGATTGATGGATGCCGTGGCGGCGGCGACGGGGGGAGGAACTCGTTTCGTATTGGTGGGACCCATGCCGCACGTGCCCCCGAACCCGGAGGCCGAGGCCCAAGCCGCCGTGAACAATCGTTCGCTGCGCGCGGTTCAGGAGGCGACCGAGCGACTCGCCCGGCAACGCGGCGCCCACTACGCCGGTTTCGGCATCCCGCCCGCGGGCGTCGCGTGGGATGTCAACGCAGCGGTTCCGCCTCCTTCAGGGGATGGTGTGACGCCCACCGAGGCGGGCAACACCGCCGCCGCCCAAATCCTGGTGCGGGCTCTTAACGTTGGCTGGCCCGCGCCCGGGGCGGGCGAGGCGGCGGGAATCCTTCAAACCGCGATTCGTCTGAAGAACGAGCCGTTCTTCCATCGTTGGCGGCCGGCGAACTGGACGTATCTGTTCGGATTTCGGAAGCACGAACAGGGACGGAACGCCGTGGAGATTCCCAAGTTCGACCCTCTCGTGGAAGCGTGGGACGGGAAGATTGCCCGGTTGAGGGATCTCAGGAACCAGGACCCGGGAACGGTCAGCGAGGTTCGTGGGTTGCTCGAGGCGCGCGCCGCTCGCAGCGCCAGTCCATCCGCTCCCGGCAGGGGACGACCCGGCGGGTCGGAGAATTCGATCGCCTTGCCGCAGCCAGTGCCGACGTTTTCGGTGCATGAGGGATTCGAAGTCACGCTTTGGGCGGAGAACCCGATGCTGTTCAAGCCGATCCAAGTGAACTGGGACCCGCAGGGACGTCTCTGGGCCGCGAGTTCGCGCGTGTACCCGCAGATCCGGCCAGGCCAGGAGGCGGAAGACTCCATTGTCGTGCTGGAGGACACCAATGGCGACGGGTTTGCCGAGAGGTCGACTGTCTTCGCAGATGGGCTGGTGATCCCCACGGCAGTGGTTCCGGACGGGAAGGGCGGATGCTACGTGGGCGCGAGCCATCAGTTGCTGCATTTCGAGGATACCGATGGGGACGGGCGCGCGGACAAGCGGACGATCGTGCTGAGCAGTTTTGGAACCGAGGACACCCATCACAACCTCCACACCCTGCGCTGGGGGTACGACGGGCACCTGTACATGAACCAGTCGATCTACACACACACCCACATTGAGACGCCCTGGGGGATGCGCCGGCTGAACTCGGCGGGGATCTGGCGGTTCAATCCGGACACGTGGCGCCTCGATGTCCTGACGAAGGGCGGCTGCAATCCCTGGGGGCACCATTGGGATCAGTACGGCGAGCACTTCTTCACCGACGGGGCCGGCTTCAAGGGCATCTATCATGCAATGGAAGGCGCGACTTACTTCACCTACGCGGACATGCGGCGGGAGGCGGAAAGTATCAGCCCGGGCAATTACCCGAAATTCTGCAGCCTCGAAATTGTTCACAGCCCGGCTTTTCCGGCGGATTGGCAGGGTCAGTTCATCACCTGCGATTTCCGGGCGCACCGGATCGTTCGGTTCGGGCGCAAGGAAGTGGGCTCGACCTTCCAGACGGTGGAGCTGCCTGATCTATTGCGGTCGACCAATGTGACCTTCCGGCCAATCGACCTTCGTTTCGGACCGGATGGCGCGCTCTACATCGCCGACTGGAGCAATCCGATCATCCAGCATGGAGAGGTGGATTTCCGGGATCCCCGGCGTGACAAGGAGCACGGGCGGATCTGGAGGGTGGCGGCCAAGACAACTGGCGCCGCCGGGACCCGTGGAGAGGGACGCCGAGATCTCTCCCGACTGAGGACGGCCGAGTTGCTGTCTTTGACGTTGTCGAAGAGCGGATGGGAACAGGAGCAGGCGCGGCTGGTTCTCAGGCATCGTCCTGCAGGGGAAGTCCTGGCCGCCGTCGAGACATGGCTGCCGGCACAGACCGATTCACGCGCCAGGCTCGAAGCGATGTGGCTTCACGAGGCCTTTGAACGCAGTCCCGATTCGCTGGTGCAACAACTGGCGGGAGCGGACGACCCGCGTTTCCGGGCGGCAGCGGCACGCCAACTGGCGCGCTGATCGCTCATTCGAGGGGATGCAGGCGACTCGGCGGGCGCGCCGGGGTGCGTCACTCAGCGATGGAGGTCCGTTCCGAGAGGTAGACCATGTCGGCGTTGCGGGGGGAAGGAACGACGAGTTGAAGGGATTTGTTCTGCCAGGGTGGTTTGGTGCGCGGATCGACCCACTTGTGAATCTCAACGTGTCCGTCGGCGAAGCTGAGGCCGCCGGATCCGTTGTGGGTGCTGGCAGGGTAATCGATGATGTAGATCCGCTGCGGAGGCAGATCGTCATTCATGGCCACGGCGAGGTCGCCGAAGTTGAGGCTGTCGGGGTGCTCGTCGATGAAAACATACGCGCGCGAGTGACCGAGGGGTTGGATGTCGGAGAGCTTCCGAAAGACCCGATAGTTTTTCTTGGTGAGGTAGCTGAGCCAGTCGTTGCGGGAGTTCATAGCCTGGCTGAGGGAAAGGCTGCGGATCCTGGGATGGCGGACGCCGCCGATGGTGACGTAGCTGCGGTCGGCGGGGCACTTGTAGATGCCCGGGGACTGGGTGTAAGGGGCGAGTTTGGCGTAATTGGGATCCGTCAGGCCGTGGATGTTGGTGTTGTGCCTGTTGCCGCCGTTGTAATCGAGAACGCCTCGGACCCAGCCGGAGCCGTCCGGGGTCAGGTCGTTCCAGACGAGATTGTCATTGTTGTCGTCGGCATACATCAGCCAGCCGAGAGTGAGTTGTTTCTGGTTGCTCATGCAGAGCACGCCGTGGGCTTTCATCTTCGCCTTGCCGAGGGCGGGCAGGAGCATGCTGGCGAGGATCGCAATGATGGCGATCACGACCAGGAGTTCGATCAGCGTGAAGCCGTGGCGGCGGGGAGCCGAAGGCAGGAGATGGGGTGGTTTCATGGGGAGCAGGCACAGTTCGCGAATCGCGCATCGGGAGACTGAACACGCTGCCGTTTCGAAGGTTCGCGACGGCGACGGTTCATGGGATGCGGGGGACGAGGTTGTAGCGCAGGTTGCCCAACCTGCTGTATCGCAGGCAGCCCTGGCTGCGGGACCGGACGGGGGCGAGGTTGCGCACTGCCGGTTGGGCAACCGGCGACACGGCAGACTGGGCAGTCTGCGCCACCTCGCGGAGGTCAGGCGGGTTGCCTTGTTTCATGGAGCGCCTTCGGTTCACGGCTCACGAAGTCGGAAGAAACGCACGATGGGTTCCGTAACCGGTGCGAGATAAGGCGATGTGGCGTTGGGGACCATGGACCACGGACCGAGAACGCTGTCGGCGGATTCGAGCTGGCCGCGACTCCATTCGATCACAATCTGTGCTCCTTCAATGGCGATCCGCGAGACGCGGATCGGCTCGGACACCGTGAGGCGCGGGTTGACTTCGAGTTCGTCGATCGCGAGCTGGTTGCTGGAGACCTTGAGGCGCAGGCCTGTGGCGGGAATGGGCGCGCCGTCCTTCTGAATCAAAAACTCGTGACGCAGATGATGCCGGAACGACGCGGTGCCACCACCGCGGTATTGAATCTGCCCGACTGTCGCCCATCCGCTGGAGGGGTCGCCGGTATCCGGTGTGTCGCGGGTCGGGTCGGAGACCTGGGTGAATTGGATCGTATACGCTCCGCCGGCTCGATCAGACAACTGACCTCCACAGCAGTCCGTGGAATCGCCGTTGTCGCGGCCCCAGGCGACGGTGGAGACGGGAACGCTGCCGCCAAAGGCCACCCCCACCCACGGGTCATCGTCTCCGTTGATGAAATCAGGGATCCAACTGCGGGCGTTCCCGTAGCGACCATCGTTGACGTTGGCGATGAAGTGAGTGTCGAGACCGAGTTCTGTGGAACCGATTGCCACGGCGCCACCGGAGGCGAGCGCGTCGTTGGAGGGGGCGTTGGCGGGGGAGTTGGTGGTGTGGTAATCCCCGTTGTTTCCGTTCCACCCGATGGAAAAGCCGGGCTCAAGCGCGAAGAAGAGGGCGTTTTCATCAATGATGGGGGCCGGATTCACCTCGAATTCGTCGATGGCAAGCTGGTTGCTGGAGACCTTGAGGCGGACGCCGGTGGCCGAAACGGGCCCTCCATCACGGGAAACGCCGTAGCGGTGGCGCAGGTGAGGGGTGAAGCGGTTCGGGTAGGCGGCTTTGTATTCCAGTTCGCCGACGGTCTGCCAGCCGGTGGCGGGATCCCCCGTTTCAGGCGTGTTCGCGTCGGGTGTCGCGACGCGGGTGACCTGCAGGACGTAGGCCCCGAGCGCGCGGTCGGTCACGATTCCACCGCAGCAATCGGTGGCGTCGCCGTTGTCCCGCCCGAAGGCGATGCTGCGAAGCGGTGTGAGCTGCGGGAGGCGTATGCCGATGAAGGGGGTCAGGTCGGGGGGCTCGGTGAACTTGGGGATCCAGCTATGGGCGTTGCCGTAGATGCCGTCGTTGACGTTTCGGATGAAGTGGGTGTCGAGACCGACCTCGCTGGACCCGAACGCAATGCCGCCTCTGGCGGCGAGCGCGGCATTGTCCCGGGCCGGGGCGTTGGCAGCGGGATCGTTGAACTCGCCGTCGTTTCCATCCCATTCAAACAAATACCCATTGGCTGAACTCACGATGAGAAGGTCGGCGATGGGAGGCGCGACCGTGACCGAAGCCGGGTTGATCTCCAGTTCGTCAATCGCGATGTTACCGTCGCTGACCTTGATGCGGATCGCCGTGGCTCGAATGGCCGTTCCCCCGGCATTGACGGCGAAGGCATGGCGTCGGGACGGACTAAAGCCGGGAGGAGCGGCCGCAAGGTATTCGACCGTGCCGATCGTCACCCAGCCGGTGCTGTGATCCTCGGTCTCCTCCGTCGCGACGCCCGGTTCGGCGACGGCTGTGTACTGGATGGTGTAGACACCGAGGGAACGATCCGCGCAGGTGCCCCCGCAACCGGCTTCGGTGGTGTCGCCGTTGTCGCGGCCGAAGGCGATGGTCCTGACGACGAGGGGGGAGGCGAAGCGGATGCCGACGAAGGGATTCTCGTCGGAACCACCGCCGACGCCGCGATCGGAGATCCAACTGCTGGCATTGCCGTAGATGCCGTCGTTAATCTTGCGGATGAAGTGGATGCCGAAATCGAGTTCGCTGCTGCCGAAGGCCTGGGCGCCATTGGATACGAGGCCATCATGGGACGGGGTGCGGGGGTTGGCCTCGGCGCCGAAGTATTCGCCGTCGTTGCCATCCCAATCGATGGCGAAGCCGGAAGCGGGGGTGAGGGCGATGGCCCCGGTGAGATCCTGTTCGAGCGCTGGGTAGACGTTCACCTCCATCTCGTCGATCGCCGTGTTGGCATTCGGCACGAGCAGACGTATTCCGGACGCCGTGACCCCTCCACCCGCCTCGGTGGCGAGATCGAAGCGATGGCGCACGTGCGGGCGGAAGATGGGACTCTCGGCCTTGTAGTGAAGGACCGCGGCGGTGGCCCAGCCGGTGGAGGCGTCCCCGGTTTCAGGCGTGTTGATGCTGGGACTGGGGACCCGGGTGATTTGAAGGGTGTAATGCCCGAGCGAGCGGTCGCGCAGTTCGCCGCCGCAACAGTCGCCGTCGTCGCCATTATCCCTGCTCCAGGCGAGGTTGCGCAGTTCAATGGTGGCGCCGAAAGCCAGTCCGACAAAAGGCTTCGGGTCCGGCGTGTTGAAGTTGGCGATCCAACTGTGGGAATTGCCGTAGAGCCCGTCGTGAATGTTGGTGATGAAGTGGACGTCCGCCCCGAACTCGCTGCTGCCGAAGGCGACGGTGCCGGCCGAAGCGGACGCGCGATTCCTGGGTGATGGCGCGGGAGTCGAGGGGGTCGAGAACTTGCCATCGTTCAGGTCCCAGGAGAGGAGAAAGCCTGGCAAGTTGGTGATCGTGATCGATGTCGAGATTGGCGGAATGGGGTCGGCGGGAGGGTTGACTTCGATCTCGTCGATGCAGATGCCGGAGTCCGAGACGACGATCCGCAGTCCGGTGGCGTCGATCGGGGCGCCGGCACTGGTGACGTCAAAACGGTGTCGGAGGTGGGCGGAGAAACGCGCGTTGTCGGCGCCTGCGGCATACTCGACCTGGCCGAGGGTGACCCAGCCGGTTCCAGGATCCGCGGCCTCCGGTGTATCGACGTCCGGCGCGCTGACGCGGGTGAACTGAAGGGAATACACGCCGAGCGCGCGATCGACGCAGGTGCCACCACAGGAAGGCTCGGTGGTATCGCCGTTGTCGCGGGACCATGCGATGGACGAGATCCCGATGGTTCGGCCAAAGGCGAGGCCCACGAATCGCTGGAGGTCGGGGGGGGCGGCTGCGAAATCCGCGATCCAACTGGAGCTGTTGCCGTAAACTCCGTCGTTGATGTTGATGTGATCGTGGATGCCGCCCGGTTGAAACGAGCTGCTCGCGAACGTCGTGACGCCCTTTGAGGCGAGGGCTGCATTGTCCGGGGCCGGTGCGCCGAGGTCAGGCGTGCTGAAGCCCCCGTTATTCCCGTCCCATTGGAGGGTGAAGCCCGGTTGAGGTGTCAACGTGACGCGCGTGCTCTGGGCTATGGACTCCAGGGGTAGCGCCATAGACGCCAGGGCGAGGTATCGGAGGAAGGCATGCATGGGAATAGGATGAGCCGATGTAACCGAAGGAATCAGCAGCTTCAATATCGCTTCCTGAAAAAGTGGGGGTGGACAGGACGCGCCCTTCGAGGTTTCTCTGCGCTCTCTGCGTTCCCTGTGGCCTAAATCCAAACGGGCGGGCCTCCAGGCCCACATGAACGCAACGGACCTGAGCGCCGGAAGGGCAGGGATTTGCCACAAAAAACGCAGGGAACGCAGAGGATCGGAAAGACAGGATCGCCTTCCCGGATTCACCCATCCCCCGAAGGGCGAAAAACGGGCGAGGCGTGCTCCTGGGAATCCATCATCCCCCCTCCTCCGCAATCCGTTATCGGTATCGAAGGACGCGTCCTGGGGGGGATCGGAATCTGGTGCACCAAGGTTTCGGCCAACCGCGAATCCGACTTCCAGCCCACGAAAAAACGGCCACGATCCACGTCGGCGACAGTTCACGGAGCCAGACGATGAAACATCTGACCGAGCATCTCTGGTTCGAGGTTCCGACCCGGCGGGGATTCCTCAACATCACGCCCACGGTCGAGGCCCTGGTGACGCGGAGCGGCATCCAGGAAGGCCTCTGCCTCGTCAACGCGATGCACATCACCGCGAGCGTCTTCATCAACGACAACGAGTCGGGGCTCCACCACGACTTCGAGGTCTGGCTGGAGACGCTGGCTCCGCAGGTCCGAGGCGGACGGGACCAGGGCTATTGGCACAACCGCACCGGCGAGGACAACGCCGACGCTCATCTCAAGCGCACGGTCATGGGCCGCGAAGTCGTCGTCGCCATCACGAAAGGCCATCTGGATTTCGGCCCATGGGAACAGATCTTCTACGGTGAGTTCGACGGGATGCGGAGGAAGCGGGTGCTGGTGAAGATTATCGGAGAGTAGGGACCCAGCACGGAGATATTAATCCTAATCCTAATCCTAATCGGCCGTCCTCAGTCGACGTGCCCTCGCAGTGAAAGGGCGGATTAGGATTAAGAGTAGGATTAGGAATAAGATTAGGGAGATTCACAGATCACCGACCACTCGGGGATGCACCGTTTCTTCACTCCCTCACCGTCGCGCGGGCGCGCAGCCAGACGAGGTCGACGTTGTTCGCGGAAACAGCCTTGAATTCGAATTTGGCCTTCTGGGCACCCACCTGTTGCGATGTGTGCAATGGGAGGGTGCAATGGGGTCAAATCACGACATGCAACATTCGTCGCGGAGGCAATTGTTGTATGTCGGGATTTGACCATTTGTGCCCTTCCTGGGCGTCCACCGACACAACGAGCCCCGCCGATTGACCCGGCCCGCCATGAACCCGCGCAGATTGCCGCCCGGATCGGGAGCGGGGAAAGAGGATTCCCAGGGCATCACGAGGCAGGCAGGAACCGTCCTTCGAAGTCTACGCCTCTTTCTCTGCGCTCTCTGCGTTCCCTGGGTGCAATGGGGTCAAATCACGACATGCAACATTCGTCGCGGAGGCAATTGTTGTATGTCGGGATTCTACCATTTGTGCCCTTCCTGGGCGTCCACGGACCCAACGCGTCCCGCCGATTGACCCGGCCCGCCATGAACCCGCGCAGATTGCCGCCCGGATCGGGAGCGGGGAAAGAGGATTCCCAGGGCATCACGAGGCAGGCAGG
>JBBQIU010000023.1:0-11155 GCA_038325245.1 Verrucomicrobiota bacterium | reverse complement strand
CTGATAACTTTACTCGCACCCTGGCCTACTGGGGATGCTCCAGCCTCGCCGCCTGGGCCCGGGCCAAAATTCCTTGTGCAGCGCCCCTTCGAATTTTCAGGCAGGCTCTGAGACTCCTTGAAAATGTTTGTAAGATTAATGCCGGATTCCTCGTTTTCTGGATGAGGAGAACCATTCGTCATCATGAATCCACCCATCAGGCCGGCTAACGAGATTCGGTTCGGCAACATCAAGGCCGCTGTCTGGCGCAATGAAACCGAGGGCGGCGTCCGGTTCAGCGTCACATTTACCAGGATCTACCGGGATGCGGACATCTGGCGCACCACCGATTCCTTCGGTCGCGATGATCTCCTGATCGTCGCCAAGATTGCCGATCAGGCTCACACGTGGATCTGTTCCCAGGGACGCGATTCACGGCCCGAGACGCCCGCGACCAGCTCCACGGGATCACGACGGGACGAAGGCAATGGCGGCGTCCCGACTCTCCGGGACGTGCCCCGCACCGCCGGGCGTTCGGCATAGGCCGAGCCTGGAGATTGGCCATTTTTTGGGACCCGGAGGGGTGATTGGAGCTGGGATTTGCCCGACGCCCGGTCCGCGGCGCGCCAGCCCCAACGGGGCTAAATGGGATAGCCCAGGGCAGCGCCCTGGGAGTTCAATCACGATCACAACCTTAGCTTTGAAAGGGCGTGACCTCATGCCGCAATCACTTGCGCGGATCCTCGTGCACCTCGTGTTCTCGACCAAGAACCGCGAGGACGTGCTGTCTGGCGGGATCCGGGATGAACTCCACGCCTACATCGGCGGCATCGTGGGGTACTGATCGGGGTGTCGCCGTTCCAGGGATTCCGGCCCTACCGGCGCGGGGACCCTGGGCTACCCCCGGGGCTGTCTCATGCCGCCCCCGGTGGGGGCGGCCGGCCCGAAATGGCCAGTCTCCAGGTTCGGGTTAGGCCGAACGTCCCGCCTCAACAGCATCTCCGGATGTTGCGGTATCGCTCGTCCAGGGTCTGGACCCAGAGTTTGCGATCCCTTTCGCTCTGTCCGGACGGCTGTCCATGGGTTCCCTCTGGGACACCAACGTCCCCGACGACGCGCGAGTCCGACGTGGACGGCGAAGGGGATGTCTCGACGCAGGAACAGGCGAGTTCAGCGTGGGACTTCGCCCTATCGAAATCGGCCTCCCCGGTCAGTTCGCGGGCCAGGGCGAAGCCCAGGGCGACGAGGCCGGCGAGATTCAACGGGCGCGTTGCGGCGAGCTTGTAGTCGGGCAGCCACACCGGCTCGGTCTCATGGAGGCGGGCCAGTTTTCTTCGCGCCAGGAGAAGGATCCATTCCCGCACACTCAGCGCGAGAACGAGTCCAACCATCCCAAGAAAGAAGCCCGTGACCACCGCGTCGACCCGGTTGTTTGCTTCCGTCACGCGGTTTCCGCGCAATGCCTTCTCGGCGGCGGCCAGAGCCGGGGCCTCTCCCGCGGCGCGGGCCCGTTCCAGGTTTTGTTCCAGGGCCGGTCGCTGAGCCGCCGCCGATTGGGCGGCGGCCAGAAAGCCGATGCGCGGGCTGGAGTGGAAGATCTTCTGAACGCCGGCCGTCGCCGTCACGCTCAGCAGCCAGACCAAGGGCAAGAGCGTCAGCAGGGCCAGCGCCGGATTCCCGGGATATCCGCCATTCCCGGTCCCGCGTGCGGCATCTTCCGCCCGGCGAAGCTGCGTCTTGAGAAGGATCGTCGTCGCCAGGCAGAGCGCGATGCTCGCCAGGAGTTGGTTGGCGATGCCGAAAATGGGCCAGAGCGCCTTGATGCCGCCCTCCGGATCGCGAACGCCCTTGACCAGAAACCAACCCCAGCCGGCCACGATGAGAAAACTGGCCAGGATATTCGCCGGAATACGTCGAGTGTCCCCGAGCCAGGAGGAGAAGGGGCGGACGGCATCCTGAATCAGGTAGCGGCCCACCCGCGTCCCGGCGTCGAGGGTCGTCAGGATAAAGAGCGCCTCGAACATCAACGCGAAGTGATACCAGAGGTCCAGCCAACGCCCGTGCGTCAACTGGGAGAAGATCATCGCCATGCCCACGGCCAGGGTCGCCGCCCCGCCGGTCCGTCCGAACAGGGATTCCTCACCCATTTGTTCGGCGAGGCGATGCATTTCGTCCGTCGACACGGTCACGGTTCGGTCGCGGTAGGCGCCGGGGCGGTCGGGATCGGCCTCGAGAGCCACGAAACCACTCCTGGCGATTCGGTCCACGGTATCCGCTTCCACCGCCGCCGGAGTGGCGCCGGCCCCTTTCACGTTCATTGCGAGGTACACACCAGGATCCAGTGTGCAGGCGGCGATCATGGCCATGATGGCGACGAGCGACTCGAGAAGCATGGCCCCGTATCCAATGGGACGGACCCACCGTTCCCGGGTCAGAATCTTCGGGGTAATCCCGCTGGAGATGAGCGTGTGGAATCCCGAGATGGCTCCGCATGCGATGGTGATGAAGCAAAAGGGAAAGACCTTGCCCGGCACTACCAGCCCGGAACCGTCCACGAACCGGCTCACGGCCGGCATCCTGAGGTCTGGAAGCACGAGCAACGTTCCCAGAGCGAGGGCCACGATCGTGCCGAGCTTCATAAACGTGCTGAGATAGTCCCGCGGAGCCAGAAGCAGCCAGACCGGGAGAACGCTCGCCGCGAATCCGTACAGGATCACCGCCCAGGCCAGCGGTTCGGCTGGCAGCCGAAAGAAGCGGGCCCATTCCGGCTGGGCATGGACAAACTGCCCGCCCCAGACAGCGAGCAGGAGCAGGATCACTCCGAGAACGGATACCTCCAGGACCTTTCCGATCCTCCAGAAACGCAGATAGCCCCCCATGAACATCGCGATCGGGACCGTCGCTCCGACCGTAAAGACGCCCCACGGACTTTCCGCAAGGGCGTTGACCACGACGAGCGCCAGCACCGCCAGGAGGATGATCATGATCGCCAGGATCGCCACCAACCCCACCCCGCCCACCAGGGAGTTCAGTTCCTCCTTCACCATCTGCGCCAGGGATTTTCCGTCCCTTCGAAGCGAGGCGAAAAGGATCACCATGTCCTGCACGGCGCCCCCGAGGACCACTCCGATGAGAATCCACAGCGACCCCGGCAGGTAACCAAATTGGGCCGCCAGAACCGGTCCCACCAGCGGTCCAGGACCGGAGATGGCCGCGAAGTGATGCCCAAAGACGATCCAGGGATTCGTCTTCACGAAATCCTTTCCGTCCTCATGAACCTCGCAGGGCGTGGCGCGCCGGTCGTCCAATGCCAGGACCCGCACCGCAACCCACTTGGAATAGAACCGGTATCCGATCGCATAGCTGCAAATGGCGGCGATCAGGAGCGTCGAGGAATTGATCGGTTCGTGACGATGGGTTGCCAGCGTCACGTAGGCCCAGACGCCCACAAGGACCACGGCGCACCAGATTCCAATCCAGAGGGGTTTTTTCATCGCGATCGTCGGGACCCGCGGACGTTAAACATCCGGGACTCGCCAGACCAAGCGACATCCCGCGGCGTCGGCTGCCCCTCCCGACAAACCGCTCGCGTCGTGCCGCCGCCCAGCTCAGCGTTGCGTTTTGTGAGGGCATGAATCTGACCACCGATCCGATCCCGCGCCTGGTTCGCGACCTGGCCATTCCCGCGTCGGTCGGGTTCGTGTTCAACACGCTCTTCAACGTGGTTGACACCTGGTGGGCGGGACGGATTTCCACGCAGGCTCAAGCCGCGCTGTCGCTCTCGTTTCCGGTCTTCTTCATCCTGATCGCCACGGGAAGCGGGCTCGCCCAGGGGGCCACCGCCCTGATTGCCACCGCACTGGGAGCCCGCAATCTGGCGGCGGCCCGCCACTATGCCGCGCAATCCGCCGTCTTCGCCGTGGTCATCGGGGTGGTTCTGCTCGGTGTCGGATGGAGTGTGGCGCCGATGTTGTTCCGACTCCTCGGCGCCGAAGACGCCTACCTCGGCCTGTCGTTGTCGTACATGAACACGATTCTCGGGGGCGCCGTCTTCTTTCTGCTCCAGTCCGTCCTGAACGGCGGCCTCCAGGCCCAGGGCGATACCAGGACCTTTCGGAATGCCTTGATCGCCGGATGCCTGCTCAACGTCGGGTTGGACCCCTGGTTCCTCTATGGTGGCGCCGGTCTTCCCCCGATGGGCATCGCCGGCATCGCTCTCTCCACGGTCCTGATCACCGCCGGCGGTTCCATTTACGTTTTCCACCGCCTGCGCCGAACTCCCGTCGGTGCGGGTCTCGGGTGGGCGGACTTCCGTCCATCGGCGTCGGCATTGCGCGATATAGCCCGTCAGGGGTTGCCAGCCAGCTTGAACATGATGACGGTCGCGCTCGGCATCTTTGTCATCACCTGGTTTGTGAGCCGGTTCACTCCCGAAGGGATCGCGGCGTATGGGATCGCGACACGGATCGAGCAACTTGTTCTTCTCCCGACCATCGGGCTCAACATCGCGACGCTGACGCTGGCGGGACAAAATTATGGTGCCGGAAAGCCCGAACGGGTCCGGCAAGCCTGGCTTACGGCCCTTCGCTACGGTTTGGTCCTCATGATCGGCGGTGGCCTCCTGCTGTTCACCGCCGCCCACCCGCTCATGGCGGCCTTCACCTCCGACGTTGCCGTGATCGACATGGGGACGTCCTATCTCCGGGTGGCGTCCCTGACCCTGGGATCTTATGTCGTGCTCTATCAAACGGTCTTCATGCTCCAGGGTTTAAAGCGGCCGCTCTTCGGTCTGTGGATTGGCCTGTACCGGCAGATTGTCGCGCCGGCATTTGTGTTCCCGTTGCTCGCGTTCTCGGCCGGTCTGGGTCTCGGAGGTATCTGGTGGGGCATCGCCGGCGTCAATTGGACGGCCGCGCTCTTTGCCGCCTGGCATGGACGGCGGGTCCTCCGTCGCGTCCTGGCGCAAGAACCCCGTTGATTCCGGCCCGGTGAACCGTACGCTCGCCGCGTTGATGCGCGCCCGTCTGATCATCGCGGCCCTCACTGGCGCCGTCGTTGGCTTGGTCACCCTTGCCTGGATGCAGGCCCGCCAATTGCGCGAAGCCCGCCTCGCGCTCGAGTCGACCGCCGCCTTCACACCCGAAATCCAGGCGTCCACCAACCAGCGCCCGCTCCGGTTGCGGCTGCATTCACTCCCGCCGATTACCATCCGTACCGAGGTCCAGAACCTCGACTGGCGCACCCTGGAATCGGATGACTACGCCCTCTATATCGCGAACCTCCGCAGGATCGGCTGCCCGGAGGACACCATCCGCGACATCATCATTGCCGACGTCAACAAGCTCTACGCCGCCCGGCGGCATGCCCTCAACGCGCCCCAGCCAGACTGGCCCTTTTGGCGGCACCCGGACGAAATACCCGACGATCACGCCGCCCGAAGGCTGGAAAATGAACATCGCGAACAATTGACGAGTCTCGATCGCGAGCGACGCCAACTCCTGCACACGTTGCTCGGAGACTCGGCGATCCGTTCCGAGTTTGAGGAATACGCGGCGGAGGCAGCCGACGACCGGGATTTACGCTTCCTGGCGCCGGAGAAGCGTCAATCCATGGCCCAGGCAACCGCGGAGTGGCGACTCGCCCGGGAGGCCGCTCTCGAAGTCTCCGACGCAGCGGCGGCCGACCGGGTCCGTGATGCAGCCGACAAGGCCTTCGAAGGGGCGGTCGGGATGATCCTCACGCCGGGAGAACGCGAGGAGTACGAGCTTCGTTCCAGCCCGCTCGCAGAGGACCTTCGGGAACGCCTCCGCTGTTTTGGGTCCTCAAAGGACGAGTTCGAGCTGCTTTTCCGCCTGGAACGTCAGATGGAAGCCGAACAGGAAGCGCTTCGTGCCTCCGTGGAGGCAGGAATCGAAACTCAGGGCGCGGAGAAGACGGAAGCCAGTGCGCTGGAACATGAGGCGCGGATCCGCGAACTCTTGGGACCGCAGCGCTACGCGGACCTGGAGCGCTCCAGCGATCCTGATTACCAGACCCTCTACTCGCTCACCAAGGACCACGCGATGTCCCCGGACCTTGCGGGCCAGGTCTGGGGCATGCGTCGTGAAGTCGAGAATCAAACCACGCGAATCCGGCAGAATCCCTTCCTCACTGCCGAACAGAAAAACCGCGCCCTGGACGCCATTCGGTTGGAGACCCAGGGGGCCATCAGCGAGGGGCTCGGCGAACCGCTACTTGACGATTACCAACGCCAGGGAGGGGCCTGGCTCATGGATCTGACACTGCCCACCGATCTGGGCGAGACCGACCGCGAGATGGTGCCTCCGCCATTGCCAGGCGTTCTCCCCACACCATGACGCGCTCGCCATCCCCGTCCCTTATCGACACCGCCATCATCGCGCTTGGTTCCAACCTGGGAGATTCCCGACGCCTTCTCAACCGCGCCTTCGAGTGCCTTCGGCAACTTTCCGACGGTGAATTCAAAGCATCGCGCCTCTGGCGTTCGACGCCGGTGGATTGCCCGCCGAATTCTCCCGATTTCCTGAACGCCGTCTGCCTGCTTGAACCGAATCCCTCCGAAACGCCCGACTCCTTCCTCGACCAGCTTCAGGCCATCGAGCGCGGCTTCGGACGGACCCCGAAGACGGTCCACAATGAACCCCGTCCGCTGGACCTCGATCTCATTGCATTCGGGGGCGCCCGACGGACGGGCGAACGGTTGACCCTTCCCCATCCACGCGCTCACGTGCGCCGGTTCGTCCTGGGGCCGCTTCAGGAAATCGCTCCAGATCTCGTGCTCCCGGGCTGGGACAAGACCGTATCCGAGATGCTTCTGGACCTTCCGCAGGAGCCCGATGTCCGTGTCATTCTCTCGCCCCTCGACCCAGACAACCCTTGAATGCATCCGTCCCGCCGCCTACAACGCCTGTCAGCCTTGGACTTTTCTCATGATTTCAGAGGTATCGCGCTCCCCCATCACTCGACTGACGGAATTGCGGCATTTCATGGGACCCAGCCGCGAACTGTGGCCACCCCTTGCCGAGAGTCTCGGAACCCTCGCTCAAGCCGACCGCTGCATTCTCGCGCTGGGAACGCGCCCTCCCGTGGCCGCCGGCGCGACCTCGGACCCTGATGGCGAACCCATCGCAGCCCTCCAATGGGGACGCCTGCATGATTGGTCCCCGGGTCCCGTCGAAGGCTCCGCCAACGGTCTTCTCAATGGCCAACTCATCGCCATCGCAACCACCGCCGCCAGCGACGGAACCCTGGTCCGAGGTCTGAGCGCAAACGGCGCTTTCGTCGTCGCCCTCCGCCTTCCTGTACTCTCGCCAGCGGAGACCTGCATCGCCATCTGCCTGCTCACGCGAACCACCGAGACGGTCGCCAACGGGGTGCTGGAACGTCTCATTCTCGTTCAGGACACCGTCCATCTCGCCCAGGATTTCCGCCAGGCCCGCGACGGAGCTGCCGCCCAACAACGCCTCGGCGAAACACTCGAGTCACTCACCGTGGTCCAGGATCAAACACGGTTTTTCGCCGCCGCCCTCGCCCTCTGCGGAGGCCTCGCCGACCGGTTTGATGCGGAACGCGTCAGCCTGGGTTGGATGCGCGGACCCAGCATCCGCCTGCGGGCGGTCAGCCGGACCGAACGGATCAACCGACAGATGGAACTCGCCCAGGCCCTCGAAGCGGTGATGGAGGAGGCGGTCGATCAGAACGCCGATCTGACCCATCCCTCCGTGGAGGGCGGGTGGATCACCCGGGAACACGAAAAGTTCAGCACCCAGAACCATTCCCCCCACGTGGCCACCCTCCTTCTCCGTACGGGAGAGGAGGTCGCCGGAGCGTTGACCGTGGAGCGTGCGGCCAGCCCCCTCGAACCCGCCGAGTACCAACAGATCCGGGTCGTCCTCGATCTGTTGGGCCGCCGCCTCGACGATCTCGAACGTCGCGACCGTTGGATCGGCGCCCGCACCGCCGCCTGGATCCGGCAACGCTCCAGTCTCGTCATCGGCCCCCGCCATACCTGGGCGAAATTGCTTGGTCTCGGAATCTTCGCCCTGCTCCTGGTCCTTTTCTTCTTCCATGTTCCCTACCGGGTGGAGGGTAACTTCCACCTGCGGGCCGAGCGCCTGGCGCAGATCGGGGTGCCGTTCGACGGCTACATCGGTCAGGCGTTTGTCCGCCCCGGAGACATTGTCACCAACGGGCAACCCCTCCTCCAACTCGACATCCGTGACCTCGTCCTGGAAGAGGCTGCGTCCGCCGCGGAAATGCAACGCTACGAGCGCGAGACGGAAAAGGCGCGTGCCGCCGGAGCCCTCGGTGAAATGCGGGTCGCCGAAGCCCTTTCCCGGCAGGCCGCCGCCCGCCTTGCACAGCTTCGCAACCGGCTCGACCAGGCCTCCATGAGAAGCCCCTTCGATGGGGTGGTGATCGAAGGCGACTTCAACGAACGCCTCGGTCAACCCGTCCGCCAGGGCGATCCGTTGTTCCGCGTCGCCCGCCTTGACCGATTGTATGTTGAGGCCGAGATCCCCGAACGCGATGTCCATGAACTCAGCGGCTCCGAGTCGGGAGAAATCGCCTTCCTGAGTCAGCCGGGACTGAAGTTCGCCGTCACGGGGCGTACGCTGGAACCTGCGGCGGTGCCGAGACAATCGGGCAATGTCTTCCTCCATCGCTGCGACCTCGCCCGCACTCCGGAGGCCTGGTTTCGTCCCGGCATGCAGGGCGTCGCCAAACTGGATGTGGGCTCGCGCCGCCTCATCTGGGTGTTGTCCCATCGGACGATCGACTTCCTCCGCCTCCACCTCTGGTGGTGATCCCGTTCCCCTGCGATGGCTCGTCCCAACGAAACGTTCTCCGAATCCTGGCACCGGGTGTCCGGCCAGCGCATCGCCCTCCTCCCGGGAGTGCGGGTCCGACGCCAGACGTTTCGGGGCGAACGTTTCTACGTCCTCGAGGATCCGCTCTCGAACCAGTTCTTCCGGCTGCGTCCCGCCGCCTATGAATTCGTCGCCCGCCTGAGGCGTGACCGCACCGTAGACACCGCCTGGCAGGAATGCCTGGAACGTTTCCCGGACGAGGCCCCGGGTCAGGAGGCGGCCCTCCGACTCCTCGGCCAACTCTACCAGGCCAATCTTCTCCACTACGACCGCGCCGCGGATACCGAGGCCCTCTTCCAACGTTACCGCAAACGCACGCAGCGGGAGCTCAAGTCCCGCCTGACCAACATCATGTTCTTCCGGATCCCGCTCGTGGACCCGGATCGTTTCCTGGTGTGGGCCCTGCCCATGGTGCGTCCATTCCTGGGTAAGTTCGGCGCCCTCCTCTGGCTCGCCGTCGTCGGTCTCGGCCTCAAGACCCTGGCTGAGAATTGGGACGCCGCCCGGGACCAGTACCACGGCGTCCTCTCCCCCGCGAACCTCCCCTTCCTGTACCTCTCGCTCATCCTGCTCAAGTCGCTCCACGAGCTCGGCCACGCCTTCCTGTGCCGGCGTTTCGGAGGCGAGGTGCACACGCTCGGCGTGCTGTTCATGATCTTCACCCCCGTGCCCTACGTGGATGTGACCTCCAGTTGGGCCTTCCGCTCGCTGTGGCAACGCGTGCTGGTCGGCCTCGGCGGCATGATCGTCGAGCTCTTTGTCGCCGCCATCGCCATCTTCATCTGGGCCAACACCGGCCCGGGAACCCTCCACGGCATCGCCTACAACGTGATGTTCATCGCCAGCGTCAGCACCCTCCTCTTCAACCTCAATCCCCTGCTCCGCTTTGACGGTTACTACATTCTCAGCGACATCCTCGGCATCCCCAACCTCGCCCAACTCGCCAATCGCCAGCTTCGTCACGTCTTCGAGCATCACCTGTTCGGTGTCCAACCCGCCCAATCCCCCGCCCGCACCGGCCGCGAAGCCACATGGCTCGCAACCTATGGCGTGACCAGCGGGATCTACCGGGTCTTTGTCTTCGGAGGAATCCTGCTCGCCATCGCCGACCAGTTTCTCCTGCTCGGAATTCTGATGCTCGCGACCTGCGCCATCGCCTGGGTCATCACGCCCCTCGTCAAACTTGTCCGCTACCTGGGCGCCAGCCCCCGACTCGATCGCGTTCGTCCCCGGGCCCTGGCGGTCGTCACCACCCTCGTCGCCCTGGTCCTCGTTCCTCTCGCCCTCATTCCATTCCCAAACACCTTCACCGCCGTCGGCGTCATCCAGGCCGCCCGCCGGGCCCGCGTCGTGACCGAAACCCCGGGACGCCTTGAAAGCGTCGTCGCCGACGTCCGTCAACCCATCCTCAACGGGCAGATCCTTCTCGAACTCTCGAATCCGGAACTTCGCCATGCCCTCGACGCAACCGAAGCTGCCATCGCCGAAGTCGACGCCCGGCTGCGGCAGACCCTGACCGCCCAACTCGCCAACCGGCTGCCTCTCGAAGCGCGTCGGGGCGTTCTCGCCGATCAGAAGACGCGCCTCGAGCAGCAGGTCTCCGACCTCCAAGTCAGCGCCCGGATCGACGGTTTGTGGAGCGCCCCGGGCATTCACGAACTTGTCGGACGCTGGCTCCCGCGCGGTACGCCCCTGGGTCTGGTCCTTGATCCGGCACAATTCGAATTCGTCGCCGTGGTCCGTCAGGCCGACGCCGACCGTCTCTTTCGAACGGAACTCGCCTCCGCCCAGATCCGGCTGCATGGGCAGACGGCGGACGCCTTGAAGGTCGGGCATCTCCGCGTGGCGCCCGGGGACACACGAACGCTGCCCACCCCGATCCTCGGCTGGCTGGGAGGCGGGGATATTCCCACGGAGAAGGAGGATCCGGAGGGCCGGAAGGCCAGCGAGCCGTTCTTCGAGGTCCGGGCCATGCTGCCGCCCACAGGGCCGGTGCGGCTGGCGGACGGCCAATTGGGCCGCATGCGCTTTCGGCTTCCCCCTCAGCCCCTTCTTGCCCAGGGGTGGCGCCGGCTCCAGCAACTTCTCCAACAACGATACCAATGGTGACTGCGCCGCCCATCGAATGGAGTTGGAAGAAGGCGGAGCCCTTACCGGAGGGACTGGACCTTTCGGTTCACAACTTCATCGGGCGCTGGCGACGACGACCCGGCCTCCGTCGTTCACTGAACGAACTGGCCGACGCCTCGGTCGCCCTCGCCTCCGAGGTCGAGTCCCTCCGCGACCAC
>JBBQIU010000022.1:0-11284 GCA_038325245.1 Verrucomicrobiota bacterium | reverse complement strand
GACGGGGGAGTAAGCGGTTGCTCAGGCTCCCCTCGGCGAATTAACGTTGTAAATCTAGAAATTGTGTACCCCTCCGGTTTTGGGGTGAATGATATGAAGAAGTTGTATGTAAGTGCTGTGTTGCTGGGAGCTGCCATGGTGGCTCGCGGTGACTTTGTGGAGTTCGCGGATGATTTTGGCCCATCCCTGACTGACTTTACGGACTCCGTTACCCTGAAGAAGTTTGACCCGAATCTGGGTGAGCTCTTCAAGGTGACTTACACGCTCGACGCGACGATCGCAGGTGAGGTCAGCGCGGACAGCGAGAACCCGGCGACCCGTACCGTTACCTTGGAGGTTGCGGGATCGGTGAAAGTCAAGGAAGGCGCCGCGACCTTGCTCGAGGTGAGTCCTTTTACCAGTTCCGGTCCGATCGACTTGGACCCCGACAACGACGCGTTTCCCGATTTTATCGGTACGGACGCGACGACATTTCCGGCGGTCTTGGTGGATTCGACGTTCGGCACGGCTGTAGACGCGCCCACGTTGAACTGGTTCACGGCGACGTTCCTGGACGAGACATTTTCGTGGGACATCGAAGCCACGGGCGACAGCCGGGCCATCAGTTCGGCAAATTTCGCAACGCTCATTAGTCAGTTTGCATCCGGCACGGTAACGGTCCGCTACGATTACAATGCGGTGATCCCCGAAACGAGCACGTACCTGTCGGGCCTTGGCCTGCTGGGTGTGGCTGCGTTGGCTGGACGCCGGTTGATTCGCCGTCGCTAACCATGGCGTGCTGGTTCCCTATACGGGACCATCCGGGTTCATTTCAAGGGCTCTGGCTGATGCCAGAGCCCTTTCGCTTTGCAGTGATCCGTGGGCCGATCCTCCCGTTCCCCCAGGTCGTGGTCTCCAGCATCCGGGGCTCGGATAAGATTGGGCCCGTCAGGACGGGTCCGTGCATTGTCTTGTGAAACAACCTCGCCATGCTCCCACTCCTTCGAATCCTCGCGGCGCTCGCCCTGTTTAACGCTGCCGCCAACGCCGGCGCGCCGGCCGCGGCCCTCCCGAACATTGTCGTGCTCTATGCCGACGACATGGGCTACGGCGATCTCGCATGCCAGAACCCGGAGTCGAAGATACCCACACCGAATCTCGACCGACTCGCCGCGGAGGGAATGCGCTTCACCGACGCGCACAGTTCCTCGGGGATTTGCACGCCAAGCCGGTATGCCATGCTGACGGGTCGATTTCATTGGCGGAAGTTTCACGACATCGTGAACTCCTTCGATCCCCCTGTGCTGGATCCGGCTGAACGGACCTTGGCCGAGTTGCTCAAGGACCGGGGATATCGAACTGCGTGCATCGGCAAGTGGCACCTCGGCTGGAACTGGAGCGACATTCGGAAACCCGGTTCGGAACATGGACCCGGTGCCAACACGGGGCGCACGGTGGCGTCGCCTGACGATTTCCATTGGGACAGGGCGGTTTCCGGGGGGCCACTCTCCCACGGCTTCGATCACTACTTCGGGGACGACGTGCCGAACTTTCCCCCCTACGCGTGGTTTGAGAACGACCGGGTTGTCACCGTCCCCTCCGAAGTTCTGGCCCTCACGGCGAAGACGCACGAGGGAGCGTGGGAAGCTCGCACGGGACCGATGACTCCGGGCTGGGACTTTTATGCGGTCGTTCCCCGACTTGCGGACAAGGCGGTCGAATGGATCCGTCGCCAGCGCGATCTGAACGGGCCGTTCTTTCTCTACGTCCCGTTCAATTCACCCCACGCCCCAATCGTCCCCGCGGACGCGTTTGCTGGCGCATCGCGGGCGGGGGGCTACGGCGATTTCATGACCCAGACCGACGACGTTGTGGGGCAAATCCTTCGGGCACTGAAGGAGCACGGTTTTGCGGACAACACTTTCGTCGTCTTCACCTCGGACAATGGGCCGGAGCACTACGCTTATGAGCGGATCCGTCGCTTTGGACATCGCAGCGCCGGCCCGTTGCGCGGGCTCAAGCGGGACCTCTATGAAGGCGGGCATCGGGTGCCTTTCATCGTCCGATGGCCCGGAGTGGTGAAGGCCGGTACCGTCAGTGGCGTCCTCGTCAGCCAGGTGGACCTCATGGCCACCCTCGCCGCGGTCGTGGGTGCCGATCTCAAGCCAGGCGTGGCCGAGGACAGCCACGACATCCTTCCGGTGCTGGAGGGCGCCACGACCGGGCCGCGCCGCAGCATGGTCCACAACACCCTGCCGGGCGCCTACGCCGTGCGGCACGATGACTGGGTCCTGATCGCCCACCCCACGGGAGCGCACACCAGGGTTCCCCAATGGTTTGACGAGGCGAACGGCTATGCGGCGCAGGATCAGCCCGGAGAATTGTACGACCTTCGGACCGACCTTGCGCAGAAGCGGAACCGCTATGCTGAGCTTCCTGGAAAAGTGGCAGAGCTCACGGGCGTGCTTGAACAAATCCGCGCCCAAGGCCAGGTGCGGTGAACGATCACCGCTTTCTGCCGTGCGCGCGGCGATTCGGTGCCAGGGGCCGGAGCCTGCCTTGAAGAGCACTGCCGACCGGCCCCCGGCGACGACGTCCTACTGGCCGCCGCGTCGGGAGGGGTCGAATCCGGGTCGCCCGGGACCCACGACGGGCGGGACGTTTCTTCGGTGGATCTCGTAGATCCCACCATGGCTCAATGAGACCAAGTACAGGCTGCCATTCGGCCCGTTCTGAATGTCCGGGCTGACCCCGAAGCCAGTGCCAAACAGCAGGGATTCGCTCTCCGTGATGTCGTACTTCGCGGCGTTGTCCGCGACGCCGTCTTCCAGCCGGGGATCGTCCACGGCGATCGTCCTTCGATTCCCGGTGAGTTGCATCCGGAAGAGCGGTCCGCCCTCCAGGACGTCCCGGGCGGCGCCGACGATCATGTCACCCTGGTACTGGGGTCCAAGGGCGCTGCTCCGAACGAACTGGAGCGCCGCGGGCGCGACCTCGTACCGCCAGCTGAATTCGGGATCGCTGTAGTGGGAGACGGGCTCGCGATCGCTCACCCGGATCTGACCGCGGACTTCGCCGCCGGGAAAGGCGATGGTATGAAGATTCACGTAGGTGCGCCCCTGCCGCATACGTTCGGCCAGGTTGGCAACGGTCGGAACGAAGCCCGGCCGCGCGATGACCTCCGCGTCCTCGATCGTCCCCGCGCCGATCACGTCGCCGGTCTGGAAGTCCTCCCCGTCCGTCAGACCGTACAGAAACGCCACGACGGGCCCGTTCTGTCCCATGCCGCCCAGGTGGATGTGGGCCTGGCGTGCCTGAACGATCGGTGCGGTCGCAACGAGCGTGTAGTCGAGGGTCCCGTCGGGATTCAAGACAAAGGTCGCCATGGCGCCGGCCTCTGTCGCGAGGGGCGGCACTTCCTCTTCGCTGAGCGACGCCTGAAACTCATCGCCCCCCTCGTAGACCATGAACAAACGCGACAGGGCCGCTTCCGGAGTGTCGGCGATGTTGGAGGGCGGCCAGCGCAATTGCTGGAGTCCGAGGAATCCGGGGCTGGTCTCGATCGCCTTGAACTCGGAGACGCGCGCGATCGGGCCCATGACCTGGATCCAGCCGAGGTTCGCACCCGGTTCGACCCGGTTGATTTCCGTGAAAGTGTCGTCGCCATTCTGGGCATCCCAGAGGTCTCCGGAGAGCGGATCGAAGTCGAAGCCGAATCCGTTTCGCACTCCATAGGCAAAGACCTTTTGAAGGTTTGCCCCGGCCTCGCCTCCACGGAGTGCTCCGGCGACAAAGAAGGGATTGTCCTTCGGGGCCGTGCCGTCGTCGTTGAGCCGGAGGATGACGCCGGTGAGATGGGCGTCGTCAGGCTCCGGTCCGCCAAACGGGTCATCGGCGGTATTGCCCGCGGGTCCGGGACCGTCGGGCAGGTTCTGCATTTGTCCCCGGCGTCCGACGTCCCCGATGTAGACGTACAATTTGCCGTCCGGCCCGAATCGGATGACGCCTCCGTCATGGTTGCCGCGGGGGGGGTGATTCGCGTCGGCCTGGTACGCGCGCAGGCGAATGAGTGTCTGGTCGAACGTCAGCGTTTGCGCGGACGCATCCCACACGAACCGATCCACGCGGTTTCCCAGCAGGGAAGTGTCCCCCAACACCGTCGAATCGGCTCCCGTGCTGCTTTCGCTCCAGTATGCGTAGACGTAAGGGTTTCCCGGAAAACCGGGGTCCAGGGCGATGCTCAAGAGACCCCGCTCCGAAGCGGAGTTCACGGGCAGGTCGAGAACCACCGTGGTGACCACGCCATTCACGCAGCGCTTCACCTGCCCGCTGGCCTTCTCGATGACGAGGAAGTCGTTGGGGCCAAGGAACGCCATTCCGATGGGTTGATTGAGACCCGAGACGACCCCGCGGACCGCCAGGTTGGGGTCCAGGAGACTCGGTTGTGCCGGGGCCAGACGCGGGACAGCGGCGAGGGACAGGCCACCGACGCAGGCCAGCCAACGGAACGCACCGCGACATGCCAGGTTGAACCAGCCGCGCCGATCACCCAAGCGGCGCGTTTCCACCGGGTTGGGTTCGCCTCGCTCGTTCGGCAGGCGAGGGATGACATCGAAGGCTCCCCGCGACGCCGGCGTATTCGGTGACGAATGAACGGTATTCATAGGGATGTGCATAGGGATGACGGGTCATGTGACAAGTAAGGGACGGGAGGCGACTCCAACGTAAGAGCCCCGTGCCGCGGGATCGGTTCCCGGAAATTTTTTCGTTCGGAAGCGTCGAGCGCCAAGCCACGAAATCTCCCAGGGCGGATTTCCGTGCTGCCAATCCCTATTCGTGCCGAAGCGCTTCGATCGGATCGAGATAGGCCGCGCGGCGGGCGGGATACACTCCGAACACGATTCCGATGGCCACACTCATGCCAAGGGACAGGGCGAGACTCCACGCCGTGACCTGGGTGGGCATGAAGGCGATGCGGGTGATCAATTGAGGAATGAAGAGGCCCATGAGGATTCCCAGCAGGCCGCCGGTCGTAGATAAAACAACGGTCTCGATCAGGAATTGGCGGACGATCTGACGGCGTTTGGCTCCCAGCGCCCGTCGGATTCCGATCTCCCGGGTGCGTTCGGTCACGGTCGCGAGCATGATGTTCATGATTCCGATGCCCCCCACGAGGAGACTGATTCCAGCAATCGAGCCGAGCACGATGTTGAACGTGCGCTTGGTCGCCTCCGCCTGCCGCAACAGCGCCAGGGGCACGCTGATTTGGAAGTCGGCCTGTTCATGAAATCGCCGAAGCATCCAGTCGATGGCGGCGGCGGTGGGTTCAACCGAGGCGGTGTCAGCGACTTCGACGATGATCTGGTGAAGTTCAACCTGCTCCTGAATCCTGGAGCCCGCGCCGCGCTGGGAGAGAATGTCGCCGAACCGGTGCTGGGCAACGGTCAGGGGGATGTAGGCGTCCACATCGCGATCCGGCGACTGGAGGGAGCCACCTGGTGCATCTTCGCTGCGCACGATGCCGATCACCCGGAAGAAGAACCCGCCGATGCGCACGGGCTGGCCGATCGTATCCTGTGTTGCCAGAAGACGCCTTGCGCCGTGTTCGGTGAGGACCACGACATCCGCCTGACGTGCCATGTCGAGGTGATCGAGCATGCGGCCCGCGACACGCTGGCGGCGGACGAGGTGGAACCAGGCGGGCGTGGTCCCCACGAGCCGGAGATCGAGGGTTCGGGCTCCGAGTTGTCCCTCGTGGCGGAGCGCCTTCACGGGCACGACGTGACGCACGAGGGGAAGGGTCTCCTCGATTCGAAGGCAGTCCTCGTACTTCAGGCCATAGACGCTCATTCGCGCGAGCGCCACCTGCGAGCCGGTGCCTTCGACGGGCCGGATAGTGTCAATGAGGATGTTGTGGCTGCCGAGTTTCCGAATCTGATCAAGCGCCTGTTTGCTGGCGCCTTCACCGACGGCGAGCATCGCGATGACGCTGCCCACGCCGAAGACGAGTCCGAGCAACGTGAGCACCGACCGAAGGGCGTGCTGCTGGAGGCTCCTGATGCCGGCGACGATCTCCCGGGTGTATGGGGAGGCAATCATGGCAGTGGCGGCGGCGGGGCGGGGGGGCGCGCTAGCGGCCGAGGGCCGCCGACTGGGTGCCCGTCCCTGACACTGCCGTTTGTTCGGGCGGCTTTCGGGCAGGTTCGTTGGTGGACGGTCCGGCCGGAACGTCGAAAACCGACCCCGGACTGGGAGAATGGAGCGGGGGCGTCAGGAGGATTGTCTGCCCTTCCGTCAGGCCGGACAGAATCTGCACGACCCGGTTGTTATCGAGCCCGAGCTGGACCGGCGCCGGTTCGAGGACTCCGCCTTCTATGACGACGAAGACGGTTGGTTGGCCGCCCACCTGCACCACGGCTTGCATCGGCACGAAGAGGGTGTTGGGAAACCGCTCCACGATGACCTCGACGCGGCAGCTCATGCCGTTTCGCACCAACACCGGGGCGGGATCGAGTTCGATGACGGTGTTGTAGAGTTTCAGATTGGGATTGAGGAAGCGGCTTCGTGAGTCGGGGAGCGATGAGATGGTGGTGACCCTTCCGGAAAGGGTCTGACCTGCCAGCGCATCGACGAGAATGCGCGCCGGCAGGTTTGGCCGGAGCTTGGTCAGGGCCACCTCGGGAACACGGATGTCTACGTCATACTCCGCAGCGGTGGGGAGGTGGATGATCTCGCGACGCTCGTCCACGAGCGCGCCGATCTGAATGCGGGGATCTTCGTCGTCCCAATCACTGGAGACGCTGGAGGCATAGAGCACCTTGCCGTCGATGGGGGCGACGATCTTCGCCTTGGCGATCTCAGCCTCGACGCGCCTTAGCCGTTCCTTGTCCTCTAGGTACTGGGCCTCCCGGGCGCGCACCTCGGCGCGCGCCTGGGCGATGTTCGCGACGGCCTTCCGTCGCATGCGCTCGAGCGCCATGACCGCCTGCTTGGCCGCGCTGCGGAATTCGGTGACCTGCCGGAAATGGGTGTAGTTCGTGGCCAGCCCCAGTTCCTCACGGGCCAGTTCGACATCCAACCGTGCCTTTTTCGACGCCTGTTCATCCTGCTGGAGGTCCGACTGGGAGAGGTATTTTTCTTTGAAGAGAATCTGCGACCAGCGTACGTCCTCCTCGGCGCGGCCCAGTTCCGCTTCGGCGAGCGTGATCCTTGCCTGCAATTCCTTGAGTTGCTTCGGGTGCTCGCCCTTGAGGTACTTTTCGAGATCCAGATCGGCGAACCGAAGCAGCAGTTCGGACTGTTCAATGTCGGCCTGGGCCTGGTTGGTGACGACGTTGAAATTCTCCTGCGCGTAGATGAGGGCGGCCTCGCCGTTCTGGACCCGGATGCGCCGCTCGACGCGCTCGTTCTCGAACACGGTGGCGTCGAGTTCGACAAGCAGCTCCCCTTGGCTGACCAGCGTGCCCTCCTTGACGATGAAGAGGATGGTTGAGTCCTCGTCCATCTCGTTCCGAAGGATCACCTGCCGTCGCGGGCGGATCGTCCCCGACTCGAGCACGCTGATGGTGAGGGGACCACGCTCGACCACGGTCGTGGCCGGCGCAGGGCCGTCGGCGCCTCCTCCGCCCGTGAAGAACCGCCAAGCGAGGAGGGCGGCGACCGCCGCGGCGGGCCAGATCCATAGCCGTCCGAAGCGGGATCGAATCGTGGTGACCGGGTCAGTTGTTGGAGTCTTCACGTTGCAAGGATTGAGGGTTGAACTCGGTCCAAAGGCCATCCGCCCCGACCTCCAGCACGCCCAGATCGCGTTGAAGCTCGAGTTCGGCCATCCGGTAATCCACCGCCGCGCCCGTCAGCGCGTTTTGCGCGGAAAGCAAATCCTCCTGGGCTTCGAGGAGATCGCGGATCTCGACGCGCCCTGCCTGCAGATTCAGGTCGGCTCCGCGCACGCGCCGGCGGGCCAGGTCGACCGAAACGGCCTGGATCCGGAGGCTCTCGCGGGCCTCGCGCAGTGTGCGCAGCCGCTCCCTGACGTCCTGCTTGATGTCATCCTCCAGCCCCTGAACACTGCGGACCGCCTGTTCGAGCCGGAGATAACTCCCACGGTAGGCGATGGCCTCGACGGTGCGTTCAAAGGGCAGATTCAGTGAGAGCAGCGCCTGGTAGTCGCCCCTGTCGAAGCGGAGCTCGCTCACTCTGTCTGCCGGAATTTGCGCACGCCCAAACAAGGTCAACTCGGGCCGCAACCGGTCTGCTGCCACCACCACGCCGCGCTGGGCGTCGATCACCCGTGCCACGGCGATCCTCAGATCCAGGCGATTATCGAGGGCGACCCGGATCGCGGATTCCGGCTCGATCTCGAACGGACCCGCTCCGTCCCGCGACGGTTCCTCCAGAATGATCGTCGCGTCGGCCGGCGGAATCACTTCCTCCCTTTCCGGGTTCATCGCGCTGGCGGTCATGCTGCGGGCGAAGCCGGCTAGCTACGCGGACTCCGCGCGGTCGAGGCCCACCCTGGCATCCACCGGAAGGCCCAACAGGGACTTGAACGCGTCCAGCGAGGCCGTTTGCGATTCGCGGGCGCTGATCCAGCGGTTGCGTGCGTCCAGTTCGTCCTGCATCGCCTGGTCCACCTGGATCGGCGGCAAGTTCCCCGCATCCAGCAGGCGCCGCGCGCGCCGGGTCGAGGCGATCAGGCCCCGGTAGTTCTCCTCCGCGTTCTTGACCTGATCGAAGCTCTGCAGGACCGAGAGGTACGCGTCCGCCACTCTCACCGCAAAATCCCGCTTGAACCCCTCGAACTCGTACACCTGATAGACCACGTTTCGTTCCGCTTGGGTCAGCGGTTCCGCCGCAATGTGGCGTCCGGCACCGCGCAGTAACGGAATGGAGACCGATGCGTCCCCGAACATGGACCGCGAGGCAAAGTTTTCCGGTTCGAGCAACTGAACGAGGTTCCACCCAAGCCGGAGCGAGAAGGCCATCCCGTTCTTGAAATCCCGGCTGGCGGCCGTCGTGGCGTCGACGCCTGCCGACTCGGCGACCGAACCGCCTGCCTCGTTCCGACCCGAGCGATTGTGTTTGAAGAAACCCGAGACGAGGCCCGCAAACGAGGTCCGGAACTGGTCCCGCTCAAGGTCGAGATCCAGGGCCGACTGAAAGACCTGCTCCTTCTGGCTCTGGTAGTCGCGACTGTTGCGGGCGGCGACCTGAAGCGCATCGTTCAAGGTCAGGACAGGTTCGTCGGGAGACGCGGTGGCCCCGTCGTCCGCCGTCGATGCCTTCCGCGGTTCCGGCCACCTTGGCATTGCGGGCAACCGATCGGAGCCGAGCGATGCCTCGCCTGTGTAAGGTAGTCGTTGCGAGAGGAGGAGGCGCCGACGGAGCGTGTCGGCGGGGGACTCGGCAGTGAAGGGTTCGACCCGATTGAACGCAGATCGTTGTTTCTCCTCGATGATGTCGTAGGCGCGCGCGTCGACCTTCCCCCGATGTCGACTGGCACTGCACGCCGGCAGGAGCAGGCACAACGCCGCCAGGATTGCCGCGGTCCTCCGCGGGGCGGTTGGAGCGGAGCGTGCCTGTCTTGAGGGAAATCCCGTCACTACGAAAAGGCTAGCCTTCCGAACCTTACGGAAGGATTACGCCGCCCCGGAATTCCCGGCGACGGGGGCGCCTGCCGATGGCGCTACCGTGATCCGTGGACTAACCCTCCGCCGGGCGGCGGAGGCCCGTGAGGCGGAGAACTAGCGTCTCGGGCCCCGGCATCCCCGCCGACACGCGGGCGCCCAGGCATTGCGCGACGGCCCGAACCAGGGCGAGTCCAAGTCCCGCGTGCCGTGAATCCGTCCGACTGGCATCCTTGCGCCAAAACCGCTCGAACAGGCGTGGGACGTCTGCCGGCGTGAGATCGCGGGTCGAGTTGCTGATCGCGATGGTCACCTCGTCCCTGAGACCCGACTCGCAGGAAACGTGAACGCGGCCACCGGCCGGGGTGTACTCCACGGCGTTTGCGAAGAGGTTGGCGATTACCATCTCCAACAGGATGGGATCGGCGACCACGCGGAGGTCCTCCCCCATGTCCCATTCCACCCGCAGGTCGCGTTGATCGGCCAATGAAGCAAAGCCGGTCCACACCCGATCGAGGAACCCCGGCAGCCGGATCGGCTCTGCGAAAACCAAGGTGCCGCCGGTTTCGCTGCGCGCGATGGTCTGGAGGGCCAGAACGAGCGATTCCATCCGGCGCGCAATGGCGAGGGATTCCTCGTAGTTCCGGGTGGCTTCAACGGCCCTGGGCGGCCATTTCAGAGCTACCTCCGAAAGCGACCGCAGTTCCGCGATCGGTGTCCGAAGTTCGTGGGCGACGTCGGCGCTGAAGCGCCGCTCGTGCTCAAACGAGGCCTCAAGCCGCGCCAGCAACTCGTTCAAACGGCTGCAGATCGGGACAAGTTCAACGGGCAGCCGACCGGTTGGAAAGCGGGTTCCCAGCGTGCTCGCATCAATAGCCGAGGCTTGATCCGCCACCTGACGGAGAGGTGCCAGTCCTTTGCGAAGAGCGAAGCGGACCAGGACCAGCGCCCCGGCAACGGAGATGGAACCGGCGCCGAGCAATCCGAGCCTCAGTGACGCCAAGGTCTGGTCGAGTTCCCCGCGGAGAGCACCCACCACAAGTTCCAGATTGAGGTTGGGATCGTAACGCCGTCGGTCGTTGGAGTCCGCGTGGGGCACGAATCGCAGGCCAATGGCACGAAGGTGCTGCCCCTTTGCAAGTCGCAGGTCCCAGTAGACGGGCTTGTCCAACGTTCCAAAAGTCTCGGGTTTGGGTAGGTTCTTTCCCTTTAGAGAGCCGGACCTTTCGATCGTCCTGCCTTTCGGATGCCAGACTTGGAAAAACTGGGTCGCCACGTCGTCATCGAACTCCCGGATGTAACGGTCGGTGAAATCGACGTCCACGCCGTCTCGCTCCTGTACCGTGTAGGTGACGATCGTCAGCGCCTCGACGCGCAGCTTTGCGTCAAAGCGTTCGATCAAGGCCTCCCGAACAAGCAGGTAAATGAGTCCCCCGCCCGCACCGAGAAGCGTTCCGAATCCCGCGATGAGGACCCACGCTAGCGTCCGCTGGATCGACGTCATTCGACCTCCAGGACATAGCCCATGCCGCGCCGGGTGCGGATCAACGGGCGGGCATCGCTTCCCCCCAGCTTCTTGCGCAGGGTGCAGATCGCCGAATCCACCACATTGCTGAGGGGATCGGCCGCCGCATCGTAAAGGTGTTGCTCGATTTCGACCCGCGATACGACCTCCCCTC